>JAEZZU010000352.1 GCA_023418355.1 Pseudomonadota bacterium
TGGGAAGAGAACCGTGAGCGTATTGTTATGCGAGGTTTATGCTTGAAATATGTACAGAATCCAGATTTGTATGCAGACTTACACCTTTACCAATACAAAACGTTTGTTGAAGCAAGTCCTTACGATAAGGTTTACGGTATTGGAATGGGAATGTATGAACCAGGGGTGCTAAATCCGGTCAACTGGAAAGGGCAAAATCTTTTAGGTAAATATCATAACAAACTGATCGAAATACTTTTCCCAGACAAAATACCGCAAAGACGATATTTGTGATATTTTAACTTTTTTCATTTTTAGAACAAAGGTGTCACTTTGTAGCACAGAAATAAGGCTCCTACAGCACCGTAGAGAGCCTGTTATTTTGTCCTATACAAACCCTTGTCTTTTTCAGTTTGCATCACTAGGATTCGATCTGAGTGGGTTCCTGAAGGTCTGCCAATAAGATTAAAGGTTATCTCAAATTCCCACTACCTATTATCTCAAAAATCCCTCAAATTATTTAAACTTTTTAAGAATTTACAAAAGTGAAAGTTGAAAACCAAAATTTAAAGTTTAGGAAAATTATCTTAAAATGTTAGATACAAAACAAAACTCAAAAGTCAAGGAAAATTTTAAAAATTTTGCGCGCCCACAGTATTTAAAGTTTTTTTGCTTTTACAAAAATGAAAGTACAAAAGCAAAATTTAAAGTTTACAAAAATTTTTATGCAGGTGAGAATGAGAAGAGTTCTCATATGGAAATGCAAATGATAATGATTCGCATTTAAGTTTATAAATGAGATTGATTCTTATTTAATAAGGTAAATGATAATCATTCTCATTTAGAGAATGACGCGCAGGGGTGGTGTTTGTCTCGCGCTCCCGTGTCCCCTCGCCATGTAATAAGAATAACAGATCCAGCCAGGAAAGCAAGCGATTATTTTATCTTTACATTTCTTTACAAATATATAGCGCCCAGCCTACCGGCGATCAACCTTCCAACCAGTGCCCCCTGGTATGTTAGCCCCGCCTTTACGCCGTGGGGTGGCGCTTCCTCTTCTGTATGTAAAACAGTATAAGCCCGATCCCTGGGCTTGTCAAGATTATTTTTTGTTTTCTTGCCAGGATAGGACACCTAACCAAAAATACATATCGCCCCGCGCCCCTGGTGGTATCTTGCTTTCCCCGCCGCCACTGCAAGCCCATAGATAACCATTTGCGAACGTATCAAAATGATCTATCTCTTCCACCTTATGATCGCCCAGGTTGAGAACGGTTTCAACCTTTAAGCCCGTTGCGCTTGCTACCTGGTGCACCGTGCCGCCTTGCCAGCCCAATGAGTGCATAAGGTGTAATGTAGTATTTGTCATGGTGTCGCCCTTTCTTTGTTGTGCGCCCTGGTTGGCGCGGTAGAAAGATGATAGCCCTTTCTTTTATATATAGCAAGCAAAAAGAAAATAAAAAAGATTGAAAAAGTGATTGACGTTCGCCAGGTGGCGGCATAATATTTACCACGTAGGGCGGCAATAGTGCCGCTCATTATTTGGAGTTAAAATCATGGCAACATTGCACATTGTGGCGAAAGCTGGACAAATAAACGTGGTAGTAAATGGTTTTACTGAGTTCAGTCATCCCCAGGATGATCATGAAACGGTTTTATCTTTCATTGATTCACTGTTAGAAATGGGAGTAATTACAGAAGACCAGCACGCTACAAAATGCAAACGCGTTAATCAGATTGCAGGAATAGAATAAAAAGTATTGACAACAACCAACAACCTGATAAGATGTATCACATAGGGCGGCGGAATGGTCCAGCCGCTCACAACAGAAGAGAGATTATAATCATGGCATCATATAGCGCAACAATGATCGTAGCTGGCACCACTGGTAAACCTATGAGCGGTGGCGGATCTTTCGCAAATATCAACATTGACGGGCGTTTATCCCTGGACGCAGCGATCACCGTGGCGCGGGAAACATTTAAGAAAGAATGTAAATTCAATAAACAAGATTATCTCGGTTTTGCTATTGAAAAAACCGCGCGTTTTGTTGATTATAAAAGCCCAAAAATGGTTGATACTACACTAAAAGCGCAAGATGTAGCGTTTTTGCTTTAAGGCTTGACATTAACGAATAATTTGTTAATATGTTACATAAAGCGGGAATAGTTCCCGCTATTTGTAAGGTGGTAGAATGTTTTACATCAAATTAAAAGGTCACGTGATCGCGTTCAAGGATAACGCTTTTTACAGATTAGCAAAGTATGCGTTAATACATCCCCATTATGTTTATATAAGGGGGCGTGATGAAATAAATATTTTTGATCAAACAACATGCGAGAACATCGAGATCCGCAAGGTTGGCGTACGTGATTATCGTACATCTTTCTACCCTTGCAAGGATTCAGTAAGTCTTTTTAAAGTATGCCAATTGTTGAAAAAAGGTGGTTAATATGGGCCGCGAATATGTGATCCAGTCTTGGGTAAAACATGAAGCAGATGATCCGCGCATCATTCCCGATCATCTTATCGATGAATCCACGGGATATAGTGGTGAGCAAATAGGCAACAGATTAGCACGTAGTAACGGCAACGTAAAAGCGCGTTATGTGCGCCCTGGCTGGCTGGCAAATGGTAACGCTGATTTATCCAGTGCGGAAGATGCGAGCGACGGCGCGAAAGATAATCCTTTGTACAAAGTTGATCCGGCTTTTCGTGTCCTGGATGAATACCCCAGCAAAATAGCGGCGCTCGATCAGGCCCTGGAAAGTAAGCGCATCACCTGGACCGCTTACAACATGGCAAAAAACGTACTTGATGGTAAATTGATTCAAGCTGAAAGAAAATTAGCCAAAATTGCAGCCATAGCCCAGGAGGAAGACGAGGAGACAACGGAAGAGGAAGAGTACGAAGAGATCCCGCCGTTGTTGTGTGTTGATGCTTTTCCTGATTATCAGCCGACAGAGGAAGAAAAAAGGATCGCACTAGAAAACTTTGAAAATAGTCTTTGACATATCGCCGCCACTGGCATAATATTTACCACGTAGGGCGGCAATGGTGCCGCTCATAGTGAAATTATGCAAGAGGCTTACAATGATTAATAAAGAAAATAGCTTGACGGTTGGAACGATTAACGCTATCATTTTCGCCGTTCCATTTTGGGTTGTAGTAGCGGTTATTATTTTCTAAAAAATATTCTTGACAACGTTTTTTAATCTGATAAGATGTATCACATAGGGCGGCGGAATACTTCCCCGCCAAAACAAAAAAGGGTAACACAATGAGCAAGCAAATCAATACTATCATGTTTAATCTGGTATCTTTCCGCGATGATATGAAAAATTTACCACGTGAAACGGTTGATATTCATGTTTCAGCTTATCGCGCCCTTATTGATATGTTACCGCTAAAACGTGATCAACATGCCGCTAATATGATGCTTAATGCTATGCTTAAAAAGATGATTCAAACGGATCTCACCCTGGCATATGAGTATCAAGGGCGCTTATATGCAACTTACAACAAGGCGGTACCTGGTCTGGGAAGTACCGAAGAGTTGCACGGCTTAAACCTGGATCAAAACACTTGGGATAGTATGCGCCGCGTTATGGTATGGGCCGAAAGCGGTAAAATTTACGAATAAAAACGGTTGACACTGTTTAAACTTCTGGTATAGTTTATCACGTAGGGCGGCAATGGTGCCGCCAACAATAAAAGGTTAACATCATGGCTATCATTGCAAAAACTGAGATTATAGGTTTAGATTCGATCCTCCTGGCTTATGAGGAAACTTTAAAAATGTATGTAGTGACCTATGGTGATTATGTGCGTGAATACGAATACATTGATCTTGCTTTCGAATGTTACATTCGCCAGGTCAATAAAGCCTATAATGATTATCGTTAAAAGTTTTAGTCTTATACTATTGACAATGAGTGATAGTATAAGCATAATAACTTTTATCGGGAATACTTCCCACTAACCAAAAAGAGAGAGTGACACCATGGCTATTAATATCAATGTTTCCGCTTATGCTACCCTGGCT
>JAEZZU010000269.1 GCA_023418355.1 Pseudomonadota bacterium
TGCGAGAGTTGGTTTCTGGTTTTTTTGCCATGGGTCTTTCTGGGTGGCGGGCCCACAGATGCCGGGCTCTACCTACAATGATGGGCGTTTCTCCCGCTCAGCTTTGATTTTAGTTTCTCCAGCGCCGGACCGACCGAAGCGGCTTCACAATGCCCCAAGGTTTCAAGGCGCTGGTTTGTTTATTCATGAAAAACGTTAACAAGTCCGTCCTCATCTGGTATAGCCCCGAAGAAATGTTTGCCCTGGTGGCAGACGTGGCGCGCTATCCCGAATTCCTGCCCTGGTGTTCGCATACCAGGGTGCTGGAGCAGGACGAGCATGGCATGATGGCTGAAGTGGGTATGGCCATGGGCGCGCTGAAGAAGTCGTTTGTGACACGCAATGTGCACGAAGGCAAAAGCAAGATCAGCATGCGCCTGGTCAAAGGTCCGTTCTCGCGCCTGGAAGGGCACTGGATTTTCCATCCCGTGGGTGATGGCACCCAGCGTGCCTGCAAGGTAGAACTGCAGCTGGACTATGGTTTTGACAGCGTGGCACTGGCAACGCTGATTGGCCCCATCTTTGATCGCATCGCCAACTCCATGGTGGATGCCTTCATCAAACGCGCAGAAAAAGTCTACGGTTGAGGCAGATCAACAATGCTCAACATTGAAGTCGTGTGGATGGATGCACAGGGGCAGGTGCAGGAGCGCTTTCTGCAATTGCCTTCCGGTGCATGCCTGCAGGATGCCATCGCTGCCTGTGGGCTGGAACTGGTGCCCCCGCAGACCTGCGGTGTCTGGGGGCGGACCAAGCCGCTGGAGCATGCGCTGCAGGAGGGGGACCGTGTGGAGCTGTATCAGCCCTTGAAGGTTGACCCCAAAGTGGCGCGCCGTGAGCGTTTCGCTCAGCAGGGCGCGCGTGGCGCAGGGCTGTTTGCCAAGCGCCGGGCCAACAGCAAATCGGGTTACTGAAGCCCGTTAGCGGCAGTTGTCCTTGATGACGGCCTGCGCACGCTGGAGCTCTGCCTGGCGCTGCGCATCGGTCATCAAGCCGCGTTCCCCTTTGTCATTGACGTAGGCATGCAGTGCACCTGACTGCAGGGAGGCCTGCATTGCCTGTGCTCTCTGGCAGTTGTTGCGACGAACTTCGGCCTGCTTGGCCTCTTGTTTTTTGCGCTCGGCGGCTTCGGCCTTGCGTTGTGCTTCTTCCTGGGCTTTGTCCTGATCCGGCTCTGGCGCTTCAGTTACGGCCTGCGGTGCTTTGGTTTCGGGAGCGTTTTGCTGTGGAGCAGCGGACGTTGCAGGGGCAGCGGCTGCCGTACCTTCTGCGTTGGGATAGAGCACGCTGGCTGCGGCAGGCGCGCTGTTGCCCGGACGCTTGAGGATCTGCGATGGCGCAATGTGCGCTGGCGGTGGGCGATCACTGTAGACTTTCTGGCCCGAAGCATCCATCCATTGCCACTGTGCAAAAACACCGCAACTACAAACACTTAGCGTTGCTGCAAGAAGAAGTTTGAGCGTTTTCATGGATGGCAGTTTAGCTCCGGCTTGCAAGGTTTCTTGTTGCGTGATTGGCACGGGTGCTGGCTGGCGAAGCTACAATCCCTCTTTTGGAGCCTTCACAATGCGCCTTCTCGGAAAAGCACTGACCTTTGACGACGTTCTGCTCGTTCCCGCCTACTCCGAAGTCCTGCCCAAGGACGTTTCCCTAGCCACCCAATTTACGCGCAACATCTCGCTGAACCTGCCGCTGGTGTCCGCTGCCATGGATACCGTGACAGAAGCGCGTCTGGCGATCGCCATTGCCCAAGAAGGCGGCATTGGCGTGATTCACAAGAACATGACTGCCGAGCAGCAAGCGGCTGAAGTGTCCAAGGTGAAGCGCCACGAATCTGGCGTGGTGCACGACCCCGTGGTGATTACACCTGAGCACACTGTGCTGCAAGTGCTGGAACTGTCGGAAAACCTCGGCATCTCGGGCTTCCCCGTGTGCGACGGTGGCAAGGTGGTTGGCATTGTGACCAGCCGCGACGTGCGCTTTGAAACACGCTACGACGTCAAGGTCAAAGAGATCATGACGCCCCGTGAAAAGCTCATCACCGTCAATGAAAAAGACGGCACCACACCTGCACAGGCCAAGGCCCTGCTGAACAAGCACAAGCTCGAGCGCCTGCTGGTGGTGAACGACGCCTTTGAACTCAAGGGTCTGATCACCGTCAAGGACATCAACAAGCAAACCAACTTCCCCAACGCTGCACGTGACGCAGCTGGTCGCCTGCGCGTGGCTGCTGCCGTGGGCGTGGGTGCTGGCACCGAAGAGCGCGTAGAACTGCTGGTGAAGGCCGGTGTGGACGCCATCGTGGTGGATACGGCGCACGGTCACTCCAAGGGTGTGATCGACCGCGTGCGCTGGGTCAAGCAAAACTACCCCCAAGTGGACGTGATTGGCGGCAACATCGCTACCGGCGCGGCTGCGCTGGCACTGGTGGAAGCAGGCGCTGATGCGGTGAAGGTCGGTATCGGCCCCGGTTCGATTTGCACCACACGTATCGTGGCCGGTGTGGGCGTGCCCCAGATCATGGCGATTTCCAACGTGGCCGAAGCCCTGAAGGGCACAGGCGTGCCTCTGATTGGTGACGGTGGTATCCGCTTCTCCGGCGACATCGCCAAGGCACTGGCTGCTGGCGCATCCACCATCATGATGGGCGGCATGTTTGCTGGTACCGAAGAAGCCCCCGGCGAAGTGATTCTGTACCAGGGTCGTTCGTACAAGAGCTACCGTGGCATGGGCTCCATCGGCGCCATGCAGCAAGGTTCTGCCGACCGCTACTTCCAGGAATCGTCCACCGGCAACCCCACCGCTGACAAGCTGGTGCCAGAAGGCATTGAAGGCCGCGTGCCTTACAAGGGTTCCATGGTTGCCATCGTGTACCAGATGGCTGGCGGTATCCGCGCTTCCATGGGCTACTGCGGTTGCAAGACCATCAAGGAAATGAACGAGAAGGCCGAGTTTGTGGAAATCACCGCAGCCGGTATCCGTGAATCGCACGTCCACGACGTGCAGATCACCAAGGAAGCGCCTAACTACCGCGCTGACTAATTTCCGCAGGGAAACAATTCTGATCAGAATCCATGGTTCTGGTCAGAATGCTAAAATCTGGCCTGAACTTCTGGTTCAGACCAGATTTTTTTATTTCTAGCCATGCAATCTGTCGGTATCTACGAAGCCAAAACCCGCTTTTCTGCCTTGATCGAACTGGTCGAGCAGGGGGAAGAGGTGCGCATTACGCGCCACGGCAAGGAGGTCGTGCGCATGCTGCCTGTGCGCCGTCGCCCGGTGATTACGGACGAGCAGATTGCCCGTGAGTTAGAACAAATTCAGGCGCTACAGCAGACGGTGCGTGCCCCAGCAGCTACTGATTCTGTAGTTGCATTGCGCCACACAGGACGGAGTCAGGCATGAGTGCATTTGTGCTGGATGTCTCCGTCACCTCCGCCTGGCTGCTGCCTGAGCATGCCAGTGCTGACACCCAACGTCTGTACGCACGCATCCGGCGTGATGAGGTGGAACCGCAAGCTCCCAATGTCTGGCAGTGGGAATGCGGCAACCTGATTGCCTCGGGCGTCAATAATGGGCGCATTCCGCAGACCTCGGTCGAGGGGTTGTGGGGTGTGCTTGAAGCCATTCGCCATCGCGTGGAACTGCACGAGCTGGCTCCTGCCCAGCACAAAGCCGTGCTGGATGTGGCACTGGATACGGGTCTGCCCGTGTACGACGCCGCATATCTGTGGCTCGCGCAGTCGCTGCGTGTGCCGCTGGCGACCTTTGATCCTGCCCAGATTGCTGCGGCCCGAAAGCGCGGAATCGCACTTTTGGCACCTGGCGATTTTTGACATGGATTCCTCCTTTTCTTGCCCTTGGATAACACCATGCAACATGACAAGATCCTGATTCTTGACTTCGGTTCGCAGGTCACACAGCTGATCGCACGTCGCGTGCGCGAAGCCCACGTGTACTGCGAAGTCCAC
>JAEZZU010000378.1 GCA_023418355.1 Pseudomonadota bacterium
GGAGCTCAAAAGCCACGCCGCTGCCGAAGAGCAGGCACTGTGGTCCAGCGTGATGCGCAACCCCGCCACCACCGACGACGCACGCCACGCTGTGGCCGAGCACAAGGCGATTGACGACATGCTGGCCAATCTGGCTGCGCGTGACATGGCCTCGCCAGGCTGGCTGCGGCGTTTTGCGGCTTTGCGTGAGGAATATCTGCACCACATTGCAGAAGAAGAGCAGGAGCAGTTTGTTGCGGCTGAAAAGCATCTTTCAGCCGGTGACCTGCGCTACATGCAGCAGGTCTTCAACCGCCGCAAAAAAGAAGAAAAAGCCAGCACTCAGGTGAAGAAGAAAATCAAACTCAAAGATTGATAGCGTTTAGCGCTTGATAAAAGCCACTTTCAGACACAAAACATCGTGAAAGTGGCTTTTTATCAGCGCAAGCCGCTATGCATTTTTGCTTCTGCGAACACGCACAGCTGCCGCCAGCTGCTGCAGCACAGGAATGGTCTGCTCCATGCTGATGCAGGCATCGGTCAGTGACACGCCGTACTGCAGTTCCTGCCCGGGCACGATGTCCTGCCGGCCTTCGTGCAGATGGCTTTCAATCATCACGCCGGTGATGCGGGTTTCGCCTGCGGCAATCTGCTGTGCCACATCGGCCGCGACGTCGATCTGGCGGCGGTGCTGCTTGCTGCTGTTGGCGTGCGACAGATCAATCATCACCTGCGGGCGCAGGCCGTTTTTCTCCAGCATCTCGCAGGCGGACTGCACATCGGCCGCGCTGTAGTTGGGCTGCTTGCCGCCGCGCAGAATCACGTGGCAGTCCTGATTGCCGCGCGTTTCAAAAATCGCGGCCTGGCCCATCTTGGTCATGCCCATGAAGGCATGCGGTGCCTGTGCGGCCAGGATGGCGTCGCAGGCCACTTTCACACCACCGTCCGTGCCGTTCTTGAAACCCACGGGGCAGGACAGGCCGCTGGTGAGCTGGCGGTGGCTCTGGCTTTCCGTCGTGCGCGCACCAATCGCGCCCCAGGTGACCAGATCGCTGATGTACTGGGGCGAGAGCAGGTCCAGAAATTCCGTACCCACGGGCAAGCCCAGGCCCACCACATCGAGCAGCAGCTTGCGCGCCAGCTCCAGCCCTTCGTTGATGGCAAAGCTGCCGTCGCGGCGCGGGTCGTTGATATAGCCCTTCCAGCCCACCGTCGTGCGTGGCTTTTCGAAGTACACACGCATGATGATGAGCAAGTCCTGCGACAGCGCATCGGCATGCACTTTCAGCTGGCGCGCGTAGTCCATGGCCTGCTCGTGGTCGTGGATGGAGCAAGGGCCCACCACCACCACCAGCCGGTCGTCCTGCCCATGCAGCACGCGCGATACCGCATCGCGGCTGCTTTCCACCAGAGCATGGGCCTGCTCGGTCGCTGGCAGCCACTCTTGCAGGATGGCAGGGGTAATCAGGGGACGCACCGCCTTGATGCGGGTGTCGTCAATGCGGGTCATGTCCAGCGTAGCAAGCTGCGCCGGCTTGGTGTAGGTAGGCGAAATCATGGGCGACATTGTCCGCGCTCTGCGCCCAAACCGGCGTCAGCCGCAAGCCACTACATATTTTCATAGCTGCCAGCGCTTGCACCACGGGCGCTGGCAGCCAATTTGGCTTTAAACCGCTGCCGCCTCTTCGGCAGTTTCCAGCAGCAAGATATTACCCACGGTGGCGCCATAGTTCTGCGCCACGCGCTTGCGCTGCTTGAGCACGGCCTTGTCCTTGCTCACCAGCAGAGCCTGGTGCTGGCTGGCCAGATCCAGAAAGTGCTGGTCATCCGGGTCGGTGCAGGTAAAGCGGATCTTGGGCGCTTCGGCCACATATTCCACGGCGGCGTCAAAGGCCGCCATCACGCCTTCGGGCGTCTTGCCGTAGAACGACACACGCGGGGCAATCTGGCTGTAGTGCAGCACGCGCTCCAGCTCAATGCGCTGGGCCTGATCGGCAACCCAGCGCACTTCGCCCCTGGCGACCAGCTCGCGAATCGGTGGAATGTGCGGATCATCAAAGATCAGCATGTCCAGCACCACATTGGTATCCAGCACCATGGGCCGAGGCAATGGGCCGGTATAGCCTGCATTGCAGGCGGGCCACTTCAAGACAATTTTCATGGCTCAGGCCTCGTCAGCTGGGCGCTGTACGCTCTCATCTTTACGGGGCTTGACGGCGCCCTTGATCATGTCAAAGCGGAACAGGCGGCACTCGATGGGACCGTTCCACATCGGTGTGCGGCGCGATTCCTTCAGGCGCATCTTGCCGGGCAGCTTCAGGTCGGGCGTGAGCATCCAGGCGCTCCAGCCGCTGTAATTTTTCTTCCAGTGGCTGGCCAGCTGGCTGAAGAACTCCACGCCGTCTTCGGTCTGTGCGGTCTCGCGGCCCACGCGCTCCACCACCTGCATGCGCTCGGCCGCATTGCGACCAAACGTACCGGCAGCCGCAATACGCTCGCCATACGGAGGGTTGAGCAGCATCATGCCGGGCTGCTCGCAGGGGGGCATGCGCTGCAGCGCATCGCCGCCGCGCAGGTTCACGGTCTCGGCCACACCGGCACGCTCGGCATTGCGCTGGGCAAAGTCCACCATGCGGTGGGATACGTCCGAGCCAAAAATCGGAACCGGGCTTTCGTCCAGGATCTGCGCCTCGGCCTCGTCCAGCATGGCTTCCCATACGTGACGCTGGAAGGGCACCAGCTTTTCAAACGCAAAGCGGCGCAGAATGCCTGCGGGAATCTTGCGCGCGATCTGTGCGGCCTCAATCACTACCGTGCCAGAGCCGCAGCAGGGGTCATACAAGGGCTGTGGATTGGGGCCATGTGGGTTCCAGCCGGTGGCCGCAATCATGGCGGCGGCCAGGGTTTCCTTCAGCGGTGCATCGCCCTTGTCTTCACGCCAGCCGCGCTTGAACAGCGCTTCGCCCGAGGTGTCGATGTACAGCGTGCAGGTGTCGGTCGTCAGGTGCATGTGCACGCGCACGTCAGGGCGGCTGGTTTCCACGCTGGGGCGCACGCCGTTGCGCTTGGCACGGAAGCGGTCGGCAATCGCGTCTTTCACGCGCAGGGCCGCGAAGTTCAGGCTGGTCAGCGGGCTGTGCTGGGCCGTCACTTCAATCTTGAAAGTCTCTTTGGGCGTGAACCAGATTTCCCACGCCACTTCGCTGGCCGCGCGGTACAGGTCATTCTCGCTGCGGTATTCGGTATACGACAGCTCCACCAGCACGCGCTGCGCCAGGCGGCTGTAGAGGTTGAGCAGCATGGCGTCGCGCCACATGCCACGCACCATGACGCCACCACGGCCGGTGAGCACATCGTCATTGCCCACGCCGGTGATGGCACGCACTTCGTCGGCCAGATAGCCCTCAACGCCAGCGGCGCAGGGTAAAAACAGATGCAGTTGATTCATAAGATGCGTTCAAGCAT
>JAEZZU010000087.1 GCA_023418355.1 Pseudomonadota bacterium
CCCAGCAAAACTGGGTAGTGGGAAAGTCTTGGAAACCACGTCAAACTCAGTACAAACAACTGAGCAAGTATCCACAACAAATCAAAGAAAAATGCCGTTCACTTGGCTTAAGTGAACGGCATTACCCAGCAAGTGGGGCTTTGAAGGGGAAGACCACGCGGTGGCGGCCTGTGGCGCATGCGGCTTAGTGCGTGCCGCTGATGTCCATGTCCTTGAGCTTCACAAAGCGCGAGCCTTTGGTCAGCTTGTAGCCCCACCAGATGATGAGGAACAGCGGAATGCCGATATAGGTGGCGACCACGCCGGTCCAGTCAATGGTGTCGGCCAGGAAGGCTTCGTAGTTCTGGCCCAGGGTGATGATCAGGCACAGCACAAAGGCAAACACGGGGCCGACCGGGAACAGCGCGGCCTTGTAGGGCAGGGTGTTGGTGTCAAAGCCCTGCACGATGCAGGCGTGGCGGAAGCGGTAGTGGCTGATGGCAATGCCCAGCCAGGCGATAAAGCCGCACATGCCGGACAGGTTCAGCAGCCAGATGTACACAGCTTCAGGGCTGAATACATTGGTCAAAAAGCACAGGGCCGCGATCACGGTGGTGGCCAGCAGTGCCAGCACGGGCACGCCGTTGCGGTTCACATAGGCAAAGATCTTGGGGGCCATGCCTTGCTTGGCCAGCGCATACAGCATGCGGGTGGAGGCGTACATGCCGGAGTTACCGGCCGACAGCACCGAGGTCAGCACCACGGCGTTCATCACCGCAGCGGCGCCCAGCAGACCGGCGCGCTCGAACACCAGGGTGAAGGGGCTGACGCTGATGTCGCCCAGGTCATTGCGCAGCAGCTTGGGGTCGGTATAGGGAATGAGCAGGCCAATGATCAGAATGGCGAACACATAGAACAGCAGAATGCGCCAGAACACCTTGCGGATGGCGCGGGGCACGTTCTTGGCTGGGTCTTCGGATTCACCGGCGGCAATGCCGATCAGCTCGGTGCCCTGAAACGAGAAGCCCACAATCATGGCCACACCAATCAGCGCGGCAAAACCGCCCGCAAAGGGTGCATCGCCTGCGGTGAAGTTCTGCAGGTGGCTCCACAGGCCGGAGTCCGTGCCGCCGTCGCTCAGAATGCCGAACACCATGAGCAGGCCAATGCCAATAAAGACCAGCACGGTCACGACCTTGATGGCGGCAAACCAGAATTCAGATTCACCAAAGCCCTTGGCGCTCAGGGCGTTCAGGCCAAACATCAGCGCCAGGAAGATGGCACTCCACAGCAGGCCGTTGACCTCAGGGAACCAGTAGGCCATGACCAGCTGCGCGGCCACCAGGTCCACGGCAATGGTGACGGCCCAGTTGTACCAGTAGTTCCAGCCAAGGGCGAAGCCAAAGCCTTCGTCCACGTACTTGGCGCCGTAGGTGGCAAAGGAGCCGGAGACGGGCAGGTGCGAGGCCATTTCGCCCAGGCTGGTCATCAGGAAGTACACCATCAGACCGATGACGCAGTAGGCCAGCAGGGCACCACCCGGGCCAGCCTGCGAGATGGTGGCACCGGAGGCCACAAAGAGACCTGTACCGATGGAGCCGCCAATGGCGATCATGGACATGTGCCGGGCCTTGAGGCTGCGGCGCAAAGAAGACGCGGTGGAGTCTGCGGACATAAACGAGGTGTTTGGAATCCAGTTCAAAGGTCCGCACAGCCTGCAGGACTGTGCGTGGACCATGCCAAATGCACCGCCAACAAAAAAAGCCGCTGTAGCGGCGGCTTCTTGTATGGAAGTGCTTGCAGCGGATTCTGGGCGATGGAGGGCGTCTTGTCTGGCGATGTCGTTAATGCCCCTACAGTGAGTTTAGAGATCCTAACGGGTGGGGTGGGGGCAGCTGGAGGCTTACTTATGCACGCCACGCAGAGACTTAACGCAGCGGTACAGCGCATAGGCCAGGCCCAGGCTGATGACTGGCAGCGGCAGATACTGGGAGAGGGCCACAAACTTCCAGAGCGCGCCTTCGCCTGTGTAGTCAGGCGTGTGGCGCAAAGACAGGTACAGCACCAGCGATGCGGCGGTGCCGCCAGCAATGCCTACCAGCATGGCTTTTTCTGCCCAGGCCTTGAGTGCGTAGTTCAGGGCTACGACGGCAAACAGCAGGTAAAAGGCCAGTGACACCCATGCCAGTGCATCAAAGGCTGCGGAGCCTGCAGGCGAAATGGCGTGGGCCCATGCAGAGAGCTGGGTGGCGGTGTTGCTGAAAATCTGGGTGGTGGGAGCGAGGGGCATGTCTGCATTATCAGGGGCGCAGCAGCCTATGCAGGCTGCAGGGCAAGGGGCAGACAGGCGCTGGATAGTGCCGCAACTGTAGACAATCTTTGACATCCTGCGCCAGAGGCCTTTGCTATGCTCGTTGGCATGGTTTTGTCCATCTCCTGCAAAACACGCTGGCCACTTCCGCTTGCTGCGGCAGTGGCCGTGCTATTTCTCGCGGGCTGTGCTTCGTCGGTGAATGCTCCACATGGAGAGGTCAAGGGTGAGCGCTTTTCCATGCAGGAAATGCTGCAGTCCGATAACAGCCGCCTTGCCACGCTGGCCATGCAGGAGAACCTGAACAGCCTGTGGCTGCTGGCAGAAAAGCTCTACCGCCGCAATCCGCGTGAATGGCGCAAGACTGCAGCTTCCATGGAGGCGGCCGTAGCTTATGTGCGGCTGGCGGTGCTGGAGCAGCAGGGCTGGCACGATCTGGAAGGCCAGCACGATGTGCAGGCGCTCAATACCGCGCTGAGCCCGGACTTTGCGGGTGACCGCGTGGGCGCATTGATTTACGCGCTGGGCAATACGCTGGTGACGGCCCATGGTGGCAAGACGCGTTTTACGCTGGTGGACCGCATCCACCCCCAGCGCATCTACAACGCGGCGCGCAATGTAGAGATTGCGAACTGGGTGCTCAATACGCGCAGGGGGCCGGGTGGGGAGTTTCTGCTGCTGTCCAACCACATGGGCGAGGCCAACCGCAACCTGAGCTTTGAGCGCGAGATGGGCAAGATCATCGCGCGGCTGGATCTGGTGGCCAGCATGGGCACGGAGCAGGTGCGGCGCTCGGCCATCAGCTTTACGCAGAGCCTGCTGGTGGGGCCTATCCTGCCGTTTTTGCCGGTTCGGTAAAGCCTTAGTGCTGCACACCGAGCCGCTCATGCAGCTTGGTGCTGGTGGTGGTGTATTGCAGCAACACAGGCTCGCCCGTCAGATATTCCGCAATTGAAAAGGCAGCCAGCGTGGCTTCATGGAAGCCGCACAGCAGCAGCTTGCGCTTGCCGGGATAGGTGTTGATGTCGCCCACGGCGTAAATACCGGGCGCTTCGGTCACAAAAGTGCCGGTGTGCACAGGCAGCTGTTTTTTGACGAGTTCCAGCCCCCAGTCCGCCACCGGGCCGAGCTTGGGCGAAATGCCCTGATAGGCCAGCCATTGCTGCACCTGCAGGGTTTGCGTGCTGCCATCGGGCAGGCTCACTTCCACGCTGTGCAGCTGTGTGCCTGTTGCCTGCAGCGCAACGGGCTGGGCTGCCAGCACCTGAATGCGGCCAGCGTCCTGCAAAGCCTGCAGCTGATCGAGCAGTGCCTGCGGAGCGGTGAACACTGCACGGCGGTGCATCAGAGTGACGCTGGCGGGTTGTTCGGCCAGTGCATCGATGGCAGCCTGCACGGCCAGTTCATCACCACCGTGCACCAGTACGTGCTGGCCCTGCAGTGACAGGCGGCCCAGATCCGCAGGGTGGTAGTGCACGCTGTGGCCGACCAGGGCTTCAATGCCTTCGACCTTGATGGTCTTGGGCACAAAGGAGCCAACGCCTGCTGCAATTACCACGGCCTTGGCCAGCAGCTGTGTGCCAGCGGTGGTGCCCAGCAGCCAGCGGCCATCGTCCTGCTGCTGCAGGGTCTGGACCTGCTGGCCCAGGTGCAGCGTGGGGGCAAACGGAGCCATCTGCTCACGCAGGCGCTCGACCAGTTCGGCTCCCGTGCAGGTCTTGATGCCGGGCACGTCATAAATGGGCTTGCCGGGATACAGCTCGGCGCACTGGCCGCCCAGGTGGGGCAGTGCGTCAATCAGGTGGGCGTGCAGGCCTTGCAGACCGAGCTGGAACACCTGAAACATGCCAGCGGCCCCAGCACCAATCACGGCGACGTCGGTTGCAATGGCGGCGGAAGAGGGCAGGTGTTCGGTGTTCATTCGCGTATCCGGCAATTAAAAAGCCCCATTGCTGGGGCTGTTCAGATCGAAGGGGGTGTGCGCTCAGCGCTCCAGCAGTTCGAGCTTACCTTCTTTGCCGTTCCATTCGTCTGCATCAGGCAGGGAGGCCTTACGCTTGGTAATGCTCTTCCAGCCCTTGGCCACAGCCAGTTCGGCATTCAGCTTGATGAAGGCCAGCTGCTCGGCGGGTACGTCTTCTTCTGCAAAGATGGCGTTGGCAGGGCACTCGGGAATGCAGACCGCGCAGTCGATGCACTCATCGGGGTCAATCACGAGGAAGTTTGGGCCTTCGCGGAAGCAGTCCACGGGGCAAACGTCCACGCAGTCGGTGTATTTGCACTTGATGCAGTTTTCGGTGACGACGTGTGTCATGAGGG
>JAEZZU010000196.1 GCA_023418355.1 Pseudomonadota bacterium
AACCTTACTGGACCACGACCATGCCTCTGATCTCGATGCGCGAAATGCTCGACCATGCCGCTGAAAACGGCTATGGCATCCCCGCCTTTAACGTCAACAACCTGGAACAAGTGCAGGCCGTGATGTCCGCGGCGGACGAAGTAGGCGCGCCCGTGATCCTGCAGGCATCGGCTGGTGCACGCAAGTACGCTGGTGAGCCCTTCATCAAGCACCTGATTCAGGCTGCTGCCGAGATGTACCCTCACATCCCGCTGGTGATGCACCAGGACCACGGCACCACCCCTGACGTGTGCCGCGGCGCGCTGGCTCTGGGCTTTGGTTCGGTGATGATGGACGGCTCACTGATGAGCGACGGCAAGACCCCTTCGTCCTTCGAATACAACGTGGACGTGACCAAGCAGGTCGTGGCCATGGCCCATGCCATTGGTGCCACTGTCGAAGGCGAGCTGGGCTGCCTGGGCAACCTGGAAACTGGCGACGCAGGTGAAGAAGACGGCATTGGCGCCGCCGGCAAGCTGGACCACAGCCAGATGCTGACAGACCCTGAAGAGGCTGCCGTGTTCGTGAAGGAAACCCAGCTGGATGCGCTGGCGATTGCCATCGGCACCAGCCACGGTGCCTACAAGTTCAGCCGCAAGCCCACAGGCGACATCCTGTCGATTCAGCGCGTGAAGGAAATCCACGCCCGTCTGCCCAACACCCACCTGGTGATGCACGGCTCTTCTTCCGTGCCTCAGGAATTGCTGGCCATCATCAACCAGTACGGCGGCAAGATGAAGGAAACCTATGGCGTGCCCGTCGAGGAAATCCAGGAAGCCATCAAGTACGGCGTGCGCAAGGTGAACATCGACACCGACATCCGCCTGGCCATGACCGGCGCTGTGCGCAAGTTCCTGGTGGAGAACCCCGAGAAGTTCGACGCCCGCGAATGGCTCAAGCCTGCGCGCGAAGCTGCCAAGCAGGTGTGCAAGGCCCGCTACCTGCAGTTCGGCTGCGAAGGTCAGGGCGCCAAGATCAAGGGTTACACCCTGGAGCAGATGGCCAAGCGCTACGCTGCTGGCGAGCTGGCGCAGATCGTGAACTGATCCATCTCCAAAACCGGCGTCACGCACGCCACCCCCACCAAAACCCGCATGGTCAGGCCCTGCGGGTTTTTTTATGGTCGGGTTGCAGGCAGCGCTTGCGCCAACTGCGCATGTTTACATTGCATAAATTCATGCATTACTAGTTAGAAATTGTTCACAATTGCAGCAACAAGGAATTTTTATGAGCACTCTCATTCTCCGACGCACTCTGATTGCTTGCGGCGCTGCACTGCTGGCCGCGGGCCCCGCCATGGCGGATGATGCCGCCTCCTACCCCAACAAGCCTGTGACCATCGTGGTGGGCTACCCCGCTGGCGGCTCGACCGATCTGGTCGGCCGTCTGGTGGCCAACGAGATCGAAAAGCACCTCGGCCAGACCGTGATCGTGGAAAACCTCGGCGGTGCCGGCGGCGCGATTGGCGCCCAGAAGGTGGCCAATGCCAAGCCCGATGGCTACACCCTGCTGGTGGGCGCGAACAATGAAATCGCGATCGCCAACATGATCAACAAGTCGATCAAGTACAAGATCACGGACTTCACCCCCATCGGTGTGGTGGCTTCGCAGCCCATGGTGCTGGTCGCTTCCAAGAAGGCTGGCGTGAAGAACGCACGCGAGTTCTTTGAAGCCGTGAAGGCCAACCCCGCCAAGTTCAGCTACGGTTCGTCGGGCGTGGGCACAGCCCTGCACCTGGCAGGCGAAATGCTCAAGGACCAGGGCAAGATCAACATGCAGCACGTGCCCTACCGTGGCGTGCCTGCACTGACCAACGATGTGCTGGGTGACAACATCGAGTACGGCATGTTCGTGCTGTCTTCGGGGCTGCCACTGATCAAGGCTGGCAAGGTGACGCCTATCGGTACCACCGAAGCCAAGCGCTATGCCGCAACGCCTGATATTCCTGCGCTGGCAGAAACCGCAGAGTTCAAGAACGTGGACATCAACTCCTGGTTCGCCATGATGGGCCCTGCCAACATGCCTGCACCTGTGGTGGCCAAGCTCAAGGAAGCGCTGGAAAAGACCATGGCTGCGCCTGAGTTCCGCAAGAAGATGCAGGACGCTGGTGCCCAGGTGATGGACAGCAAGACCGATGCAAGCCAGTACATCAACGGCGAAATTGCCAAGTACAAGAAGATCATCGACGTGGCGAAGATCGAGCTGTAATTCAGCCCCTGTCTCAACCTCCGATGAAAAAAGCCCAGCGGCGCTTGCCTGCTGGGCTTTTTTGCGTGCTGCGCTAATGCCTTACTTCATGCGCGCCAGCAAGTCCTGCGTGTGCGGCGTAGGCTCCGGCACGCTGTAAATGCTGGGGTCTGCCTGGATCAGGCTGACATCAAAGCGCCGTCCGGCCAGATAGTCCTGGATCGATTGCAGCACCACGGGACTGCGGTGCAGATGGGCGCTGGCCTGCAGCTCTTCGAGGCTGAGCCATACGGTGCGCACAATGCCATCATCCAGTACGCGGTGGGCATGGTGCTGTCCCAGTTTGCCGGTGAAGGCAAAGCGCATATAGGTGATGTCAGAACCGGTGCGCGTGCGGATGAAACGGTTCATGTAGATGCCCACCAGGTGTGTGGGCTCAAAGCTATAGGCGGTCTCTTCCAGCACTTCGCGCGCACAGGCTTGCAATGGTGTCTCAGCAGGGTCCAGGTGACCGGCTGGCAGATTCAGGCGCAGACCGTCGGCCGTGTTCTCTTCCACCAGCAAAAAGCGTTGATCGCGTTCGATCACGGCAGATACCGTGACATTGGGTTTCCATCGGGTAGGCATGCGCGCATTATCGCGACGCCGCCGGCGACATTTGTCAGCCAATGTCTCGTCTATCAAGAATCAGAGCACTGCCGTCATATACAGCGCGCCTTCGCCATAGGTTTCAAGGTGTGTCCGCTGTTGTGAATCGTTGACGGGGCAAATCGAAAAACCTTGACGTTCCCAATAAGTTTGCGAGCCTTGCACCGATACCAGCGCAGCCTGCTGCAGGCCACGTGCACGCGCCTGTGCCATCAGGGTCTGCACCAGATGGCTAGCTACGCCCTGACCAGCGAGCTCCGGCAGCACCGACATATCGTGCAGATACAGCACTTGCTCACCTAGCGCAGGAGGCGTGAAAACACCATTGAGCGGTGTGATCTTGCCGGGGTTGGACCAGTAGGCCGCCAGATAGGCCTTGAGTGCCTGCTCTCCTGCGCGCACCACGCCAATCGAGCATTGGTGTGCACAGCCCAGGCGCTGCACAAACACTTCGCGGCTTTCCTGAAAACCGTCGCCATAGCAGATGGTCTGCACATGCAGCAGGCTCTCGACATCGTGCGCATTCAGGGGGCGCACCACCCAGGGCGATGGCAGTACAGAAGCAGTCATGGTCTGCATTATCAAAGCGCTGCAGCCCGCTCAGCGCTGGCGGGCGACTCGTCCTTCCAGCGCTGGCGAATCGCTTCGAGTTGCGGGCGCAGCGAGAGAAATACCGAGACCAGCTCCGGATCAAAATGGCTGCGCGCCTGCGACGCGATATGGGCCAGCGCTTCATCGACACTCCACGCCCGCTTGTAGGGCCGCACCGAAGTCAGGGCATCAAATACATCGGCAATCGCCACAATGCGCGCTGCCAGAGGAATGTCTGTGCCACGCAGACCCGCAGGGTAGCCTGAGCCATCCCATTTCTCATGGTGGGCCAGGGCAATGGTGCGGGCCATCTGCAGCATGCCGCTTTCATGCTCACCCAGAATCTCGGCGCCAATCGCAGGGTGCTGGCGCATGATCTTCCACTCTTCCTCATTCAAGGGACCTGGCTTGAGCAGCACGGCGTCCGGAATGCCGATCTTGCCCACATCGTGCATGGGCGCAGCGTGCAGCAGGTCATCCGCCCACTCGGGGTGGCAACCCATCGCCAGTGCCAGCGCATGGCTGTAATGGCTCATGCGCAGCACATGCATGCCGGTTTCGTTGTCCTTGTACTCGGCGGCCCGCCCCAGACGCTGCACGATCTGCAGGCGTGACTGGCGCAGGGCTTCAATATCTACCAGCGACAGTTGTGTGCGCACACGGGCTCGCACCACGGGGGCTCGCACCGGCTTGATGATGTAGTCCACCGCGCCGGCTTCAAAGCCATCGGCCTCATCCCCCACTTCTGACAGTGCAGAGACAAAAATCACCGGAATGCTTTCGGTGCTGGGGTCCGCCTTGAGCTGGCGACACACGTCATAGCCGTTGAGCTCGGGCATCATGCTGTCCAGCAGAATCAGATCCGGCTTTTGCTGCTGTGCCAGCTGCAGGGCCTTGCGTCCATCGGTCGCAAACTGCAGGAGGTAGTCTTCGCCCAGTATCTGGCGCAGCACATGCAGGTTGGTGGGCTCATCGTCCACCAGCAGCAGGCGGGGCCTGCGATCTTCATGCTTGGGCAGCATGGGGTGGTTTCCTTTCTGAATCAGAACTTGTGCTGACGCTGGCTGCCAGTGCCTGTGCACATTGCAGCGCCTGGTCAAAGTCAAACATGTCGATGGCGGCCTGCAGCGCAGCGATCCGGGTTTCCGGCAGCAGTTGCTGCAATTGCTGCAGGGCCTCGCTGTCAATTTCTCCGCTTTGCAGGCCGGCGGTCAAAGCCTGCAGGGCCTCTTCCACCTGTGCGCGATCAGCTGCTGTCAGTGCCGTATCCGCAGCCTTGACGGCCGGTGCCAGTGCGGGTGCAGCACGCGAGGCTTCAGGCGTGCGGAGCAAGGCCGCCAGTTGCGCCAGGCCACTGTTCAGGGCTGGCAGCTCGGCCTCAAAAGCTGGGCGATCTTTGCTGCGTGCAGCGCTCTCCATGGTGGTCAGCACTGTGTGCAGCTGCAGCAAGGCCAGATTGCCTGCTGCACCACGCATGCGGTGCACCACGGCCAGCGCCGTGTCCCAGTCACCGTGCTGAGACAGTGCCTGCAGCTCTGGCACGCGGCTGTGCTGTTCATTCAGGAAGCGGGACCAGGCATTGCGCAAGGCCGCCTCACTGCCCCACAGCTGCAGGCCGGTATGCCAGTCCACTGTTTCATTTTCCTCGGGTGTGGTGTGGGCTACGCCCGCAGGTGCCTGCGCGCTGGCCATGGCACGGGGCGCCTCACTATCGGCAGCTGCCGTACTGCCCTGCAGCACGCGCGCCATTTCCTGCAGCAGCTTGTGCTGCTCCAGCGGTTTGGCAGCAAAGCCATCCATGCCTGCGGCATCTGATGCGCGTCGGTCCTGCTCCAGCACGCTGGCAGACAGGGCAATGATGGGAATGCGTGGCTGCTGGTGCTCGGCCTCCCAGGTGCGGATTGCCATGGAGGCCTGCAGACCGTCCATATGCGGCATCTGCAGGTCCATCAAAATGATGTCAAACGCCTGGGTCTGCCGCAGCTGCAGGGCTTGCAGGCCATCGCTGGCGGGAACCACCTGATGGCCGTGGCGCTGCATGACCACCTGCAGCAGTTCCAGGTTCTGCGGCACATCGTCGGCCGCCAGAATGCGCAGCGGCGGCAGTTGTACTGCGCTGGCCACTGCTTCGTCGATAGGTGCCTGACCAATTGGCAGAGGCAGCTGCACATGGAACTGCGTGCCTTCGCCTTCGCGGCTGCTGACACTGATTTCGCCGCGCATCAGCTGCACCAGCTGGCGGGAGATGGTGGTGCCCAGCCCCGTTCCGCCAAAGCGGCGGGTGGTAGAGGCGTCGGCCTGGGCAAAGGGGTCAAAAATGCGCTCGAGCTTGTCCTGTGCAATGCCAATGCCCGTGTCCTGGATCGTCAGGTGCAGGCGGCCCTGCTCATAGTTCACGCGCAGCTGCACATGGCCGCGCTCTGTGAACTTGACGGCATTGCCCATCAGATTGGTGAGCACCTGCTGGATGCGCAGTGCATCCCCGCGCAGATAGCGCGGCACGCGGTGGTTCAGGTCCAGCAGCAGCTGCAGACCTTTTTTCTCGGCCTGCAGGCGCTGTGCGCTGACCACCAGATTGCACACATCGGATACGGAGAAATCCCGCTCCTCGATCTGCACCGCACCTTTTTCCAGCTTGGCCGTGTCCAGAATGTCGTTGAGCAGGCGCAGCATGGAACGTGCAGACTGGTACACCGTCTCTACATGGCGGTGCTGCGTGGGCCGCAAGGGTGTATCGAGCAGCGCTTCTGAAAAGCCGATGATGGCGTTCATGGGCGTGCGGATTTCATGGCTCATGTTGGCCAGGAAGGTGCTGCGTGCAGCTGCGGCGGCTTCGGCTTTTTCCTTGGCCTTGAGCAGTTCCTGGGCCAGGGTACGGCTGGCGGTAATGTCCTTGGCCAGCTGCATGACCCGCAGCGGCGCACCGCTGGCATCCAGAATGGGGCTGAACGTGGTCTGCACCCAGAGCACGCGGCCATCCTTGGTGCGGCCCTGACACTCCTGGCTGACGTATTCGCCACGCTGCAGGCTGGCCCACATCTGTGCGTTGTGCAGCTGCGCTTCCGGTGTATCCAGTGCAAACATGGAAAAGTGCTGGCCCAGCACCTCGTCGAGGCGATAGCCCAGCAAGTCCAGGAAGTTCTGGTTGGCGCGCAGCACATGGCCCGTCATGTCGTATTCCACCACCGCCTCGGCGCGGTTGATGGCGGCGACCGTGCCTTCGAACTCTGCATTGCGGGCCTTGGCTTCGGTGTTGTCGATCAGTACACCGTCAATCCAGCGCAGCTGCCCGGCTTCGTCATACACACCGCGCCCGCTTTCGCTGACCCAGCGGATGCTGCCATCGCGGTGGCGCAGGCGGTATTCGTGCGCATAGGCCTCGCCCTTCTCCAGGGCGTAGCCCACGGCACGGTGCAGGCCCAGCACGTCCTCATCCAGCAGCAGCTGGTCCATGCGCTGCGTGCCATCCTGCAGCGCCTGTGCAGACCAGCCCGTCAGCGCTTCCACAGGTGCACTCAGAAACAGCGGCTGCCACAGTGCGTGCGGTGCACGGCGGAAGGTCACCCCGGGAATATTGCTGATCAGCGTGCGGTGCTGCTCTTCACTGCGCTGCAGCGACTGCTCCATGGCCTTTCGCTGGCGGATATCGGTCAGGAAGCCCACAAAGATCGGCTTCTGGCCGCTGCTGGCACGGCCTACGGCCAGACGCACATCAATGAGCGTGCCGTTTTTGTGCAGTGCCTGCACCTCACGGCCTGCGCCAATGATGTTGGTATGCCCGGTCGCGATGTGACGCTGCAGATAGCCGTCATGCGCCTGCTGGTGCGGCATGGGCATGAGCATGCTGACATTGCGGCCCAGCACCTCCTGCTCCGTCCAGCCCAGCAGACGTTCGGCCGCCGGGTTGAAGGCGCTGATGCGGCCATCGCTTTCAATCATGATGATGCCGTCCACGGCGGTATCGACCAGCGCCCGCAATCGTGCCTCATTGCGGCGAATGTCCTGGAACAGCTGGCGCGAGCGCAGCAGCATGTGCAGCGCCAGCAGTACCGTTCCCACCAGCAGGGCACCAGCGGCAGCGCTGGTCAGTGCTGTCCAGTGCACCTGCGGTTCAGCCGCGGCGCTGCTGCCATCGCCCACCAGGATGTAAATGGCATCCATGGCGATGTAGTGCATGCTGGCCGTGGTCGCACCCATGACGCCTCCGCAGACGAGCGTAATCAGCATGGGCCGCGCGCCCACGCTCTGCATGCGCTGGTACAGCACCACGGAAAACAGCGCCATGGCCAGCCCCAGGCCCAGTGCCAGCAGCAGGCCCTTGGGGGCGTAGTGCATCAGATACGCGGCATCGGATGCAAACATGCCCCAGAAGTGCATGGACGCCACACCCAGGCCCAGCGCCACACCACTGGCCAGCACACGCCACCACGGGGGCTCTGCTGCAGCAAGGTGTGCACCACCACAGCGGCTGCCAGCAGGCTTGGCAGCGCCGAGAGCGCGCTGTGCAGTATGGAAAAACTTCCCGTCGCGCAGGGGATGAAGGCATGCATGCCAATAAAGTGCATGCTCCAGATTCCACCGCCCAGCAGCAGCACACCGCCCGCAGCCAGACCTTGACGCTGCAGGCCTGGCGCGGTCCGCTGCGCACGGGTGCAGACATGCACGGCCAGCATGGCGGTCGCCAGTGCAACGATGACAGAGATGAGCACCAGACGTGGATCCATCCACCCCCACTGCATGTGGACATAGGCCAGGTCATCGGACAAAAAACGTATCCACATAAGGCCTGCGGTTGCGGGAGTGAGGGGAGTGTGGAGAAAACGGGCAATCTTGCCCGAGTTAGCTCAAGACGTAGGAAGTTGCCTACATTTTTGCCAAATTTGACAAATCTCTACGCCAGTACGGTCAGTCAGCCAGCTGCTATAGCGACAGCCCATAAATAAGATAGAAACTATCAAATTCATATTCTAATTGCGAGTGACTATCATTTATCCATCTTCTCTGAATGAATGCCATGTCCCACTTGCAATCGCTGATTCGTCACAACGAGACGACGCTGATCAAAACCGCCTGCTATTACGTGATTCACGTGCTGGTAGCCGCGGGCGTGGCCTATGCGGTCACCGGTGACCTGATGGCTGCGCTCACCCTGAGCTTGCTGGAGCCTTCCGTGCAGGCCGTGGCCTATTTCCTGCACGAGAAGGTCTGGATGCATGCCCCCGGCTTGCGCTATCGCACCCTGGTCAAGACCGGTACCTACTATGTGATGCACATCTTGGTGGCTTCCTGCGTGGCCTACGCCGTCACCGGCGATCTGGTGTCGGCCTTCACCCTGAGCCTGCTGGAGCCCACGGTGCAGATGTTCTTCTTCTTCGTGCACGAAAAGCTGTGGGAGAAAAAGGCACGGGTGCAGCAGCAGGTGCGCCGCATCCTGCCCCTGTGCGTGGCGGATGCTGCCTGCCAGCATGCCCAGACTTGCTCCCACCACTGCGCGCTGCGCACGATCTGAACGACTCCCGCGGAGGCTGCATCATGACCACGCCACACCAGCATTTTTCTGCCTGGCTGCTGCAATGTCTGGCCCATATGGCCTGCCACTCTTAAAAATGAAGCAGCCAGCGCTTGGCATTAAAGATTTTCAGAATCAGATCATTCTCAAATATCGACATTTCAAGCGCTAGCAGCTCCCAATTTGGGAGCAACTGGCATGCTCTCTGCTTGCCTCAGGGCGCTGCCCTGGTGTCATCCCCAGCCATTCGGTGGATGACAGTGAAAGGTGTTTGACCCGCGCCAGCCTGTGCCTGTGCCCCACTTTTGATAGCAAACACCTACAATGGGCTGCAAAAACCTGACTGTGTACAACCTCTGCGACAGGCTGCCTGCGCGGCCTTGCGTCCTGGGAGACGATATGCCTGAGAACACCTCACCCCCCCTGCAAGACAAACGTGCTTTGCTGCGCCAGTCGGCGCTCGAATACCACCAGTTTCCCAAGCCCGGCAAGGTCGCCATCGCTGCCACCAAGCCCATGGCCAACCAGCACGACCTGGCCCTGGCCTACTCGCCCGGCGTGGCCGCACCCTGCGAGGAAATCGTCAAGGACCCTGCCGCCGCCTTCAAGTACACCAGCCGCGGCAACCTGGTGGCCGTGATCTCCAACGGCACAGCGGTGCTGGGTCTGGGCGACATCGGCGCACTGGCTTCCAAGCCTGTCATGGAAGGCAAGGGCGTGCTGTTCAAGAAGTTCGCCGGCGTCGATGTGTTTGACATCGAAATCAACGAAAAAGACCCCCAAAAGCTGGTCGATGTGATCGCCGCGCTGGAGCCTACCTTCGGCGCCATCAACCTCGAAGACATCAAGGCACCCGAGTGCTTCTTTGTCGAGCGCGAGCTGCGCAAGCGCATGAACATTCCCGTCTTCCACGACGACCAGCACGGCACTGCCATCACCGTGGCAGCAGCCATGGTCAACGCGCTGAAGGTGGCTGGCAAGAAGATCGAAGAGATCAAGCTGGTGGCATCGGGCGCAGGTGCTGCGGCCCTGGCCTGCCTGAACCTGCTGCTGGAAATTGGTCTGAAGCGCGAGAACGTGTTTGTGACCGACATCGCTGGCGTGGTCTACGAAGGCCGCACCGAGCTGATGGACGAAGACAAGGCCAAGTTCGCCCAGAAGACCGAGCTGCGCACGCTGAGCCAGGTCATTGAAGGCGCGGACGCCTTCCTGGGTCTGTCGGCAGGCAATGTGCTCAAGAAGGACATGGTCGCCAAGATGGCGGACAAGCCCATCATCTTTGCGCTGGCCAACCCCAACCCCGAAATCCTGCCCGAAGATGTCAAGGCCGTGCGTGATGACGCCATCATCGCCACCGGCCGCACGGACTACCCCAACCAGGTCAACAACGTCCTGTGCTTCCCCTACATCTTCCGTGGCGCCCTGGACTGCGGCGCGACCACCATCACCACCGAGATGGAAATCGCCGCCGTGCGCGCTATTGCCGCACTGGCTGAGGCCGAGCAGTCCGAAGAAGTGGCTGCCGCCTATGTGGGCCAGAACCTGAGCTTTGGCCCCGAGTACCTGATTCCCAAGCCCTTCGACCCCCGCCTGATGCTGATCGTGGCACCTGCCGTGGCCAAGGCTGCGGCGGAATGCGGCGTGGCCCAGCGCCCCATCCAGGACATGGATGCCTACCGCGAGCACCTCAAGACCTTTGTGTACTCGTCCGGCACCATCATGAAGCCCATCTTCGCCGCCGCCAAGAAGGCCGCCAAGAAGCGCGTGGCCTACTCCGAAGGTGAAGAAGAACGCGTGCTGCGCGCCGCGCAGATCGTGGTAGACGAGCGCATTGCGCGCCCCACACTGATTGGCCGCCCCGCCATCATTGCCCAGCGCATCCAGAAGTTTGGTCTGCGCCTGGAGCAGGGCCGCGACTATGACGTGGTGAACGTGGAAGACGATCCCCGCTACCGCGACTTCTGGCAGACCTACCACCGCATGACCGAGCGCAAGGGCATTACGGCCCCGATCGCCAAGATCGAAATGCGCCGCCGCCTGACCCTGATCGGCTCCATGCTGCTGCACAAGGGCGAGGTCGATGGCCTGATCTGCGGCACCTGGCACAACACCCATCTGCACCTGAACTACATCGATCAGGTGATCGGCAAGAAGGCCGATGCGACCACCTATGCCTGCATGAACGGTCTGCTGCTGCCAGACCGCCAGGTCTTCCTGGTGGACACGCACGTGAACTACGACCCCAGCGCTGAACAGCTGGCCGAGATCACCGTGATGGCCGCCGAGGAAATGATGCGCTTTGGTATCAAGCCCAAGGTGGCCTTGCTGAGCCACTCCAACTTCGGCTCCAGCAACCAGCCCAGCGCCGTGAAGATGCGCCAGACGCTGGAGCTGCTGCGTATCCAGGCCCCCTGGCTGGAAGTGGATGGCGAGATGCATGGCGACGTGGCGCTGGATGCTGAAGCCCGAGGCAAGCTCATGCCGAACAGCACACTGACGGGTGAAGCCAATCTGTTGGTCTTGCCCAACATTGATGCCGCCAACATCTCCTACAACCTGCTCAAGCAGGCCGCAGGCGGTGGTATTGCCGTCGGCCCCGTGCTGCTGGGCGCCAGCGCACCCGTGCATGTGCTGACCCCCAGCACCACGGTGCGCCGCATTGTGAACATGACGGCACTGACCGTGGCAGACGCCAACGCAGCGCGCTGATCACGACGCAGGCACTCGCCAAAAAAAGGGCTGCTCCTCTGATGTGGGACAGCCCTTTTTTCTTGCAATTTACAGGGGGCTGCGTCACACTTGCGGGTCAAATTTCCGGGGATGTCCCGGGATTTGGAAAGGTGTTGTGTGATGCGGAATGCGGTCTGGTTTCGAGCCCTTGGCGCCATCTTGGTCGGCACCGCTATGGCGATGCCCGCTGGCCCATTGCAGGCCCGGACACAGGAACAGCCCCAGTCCATCGAGACAGTGTCACTGGCCGAACTGCCTTCTCAGGCACGCACCACCTACCGACGCATACATCAGGGGGGACCTTTCCCCTACGAAAAAGATGGCAGTGTGTTTGGGAACCGGGAGCGTCTGTTGCCAGCGCAAAAGCGTGGCTACTATCGCGAATACACCGTCAAGACACCATGGGCAAGAGACCGGGGTGCCAGACGTATCGTGTGCGGCGGTGAACCACCCACACAGCCCGAAGCCTGTTACTACACCAGCGATCACTACAACAGTTTTCGGAAGATTACGCCATGAGCGCTCCTGATCTGGATGGGCTGCACCACCACCATGCTCCTGCCGGGAACTTGTGGCC
>JAEZZU010000218.1 GCA_023418355.1 Pseudomonadota bacterium
CTCGGGCCTTCAATGCTGCGTTGTACGCTTTCCAGTTTGTGGTGCGGTAGCGCCGCTTGCCCCAGTTCGATTCACTCATTCGATGAGGCTACCGCAGTTGAGTGCTCGAATTGTGCAACAAAGCCCATCTATAGTTGAACTACAAGACTTGGAAGATTCCGGTTTTCAGTGCGCTGTAGCTGAATACCAATCCACCGCTGAATCCTTTCAGTTTCTTTGAATTAGCACCCAAGAGATGGCACTATGAAAAAAATACTGCTCGGCATGGCTTGCCTCACAGGTTTTTGGGCAGGAACTGCGCATGCGCAAAGTTCAGTCACCTTGTTCGGTACCGTGGATGCGGCCTATGGCTTCCAGTCATTCAAGAATAAAACGGAAGGTGTCAAGGTGCGCCAGTCTGGCCTTTTCAACGGCATCTGGAATAGCAACTCCTGGGGGATCAAGGGCAAAGAAGATCTGGGCAATGGCTTGACTGCCAGTTTTGAGCTGGAAAGCGGCTTCAATGTACTCAATGGCACGACTTCAAACAGCCATTACTTCAAGACCGCATGGATAGGGCTGTCCAGCAATGACTGGGGCCGTGTGCGCATGGGGCGCGTGGGTAATGCGATTCAAGAGTACGCCAGTTTTATTGCCGGTATTTCTGACGAAGAAAACTTTGCGGACATCGAAAATATCTTCAGCGGCGCCGGTTCCAATAAAGCCAACAACACCATTGTCTATAAATCGCCCACGTTCAGCGGTGTGGATTTCTCGGTGGGTTACTCCTTTGACACCAAGGGCTCGTCTGGCACAAGCAATGATGAAAAAATCAAGCTGATTACCAGTGCCATTGGGTATAGCAAAGGCCCGTTGACACTGAGCCTGGGTTATGACCGTCTGCACTCCAGCGCCTGGGCCAAAAATGTGCACTCCTGGGTGGCGGTGGCAGGCTATGACTTCAAGTCTGTGGCGCTGGGTGCAGCGGTGGGGCAGGACATCAATGGCCGGCAGTCCTCGCTGAGTTCCTATCTGTCCAATCCTGCGTTTACCACCTGGAATTCTGGCTATACGCCAGACTTCAAAACCACGGGCCTGACGGTCAATGCGACTGTGCCAATTGGCACCGCTGCCAGCGTGATGGTGGGCTGGAGTGGCTCGCGTGCCAGCAGTGGCTTTACCAATGCCTATCAGTTGGAAAAGCGGCAGCAGAACATCTATAGCGCTGGATATACCTACAGTCTTTCCAAGCGCACTTCGTTCTACGTGATTGCTGCCTATGCAACCGGCTTTGCTTTCCAGAACGTCAACGCCCAGCAAATGTTTGCGGGTCTGGACCATTCTTTCTGAGCGCCGCTGCCTCAGACATTGCGTGTAGCAACACATCCTTCGTCGATTTCAGGAGCAGGCTCGTGACAAGCACCCAACACCATGGATTTTCTCGTCGGGATTTCATCAAGCTAGGCACTGTGGGAGGCATTACCTTGCTGCTGGGACGCCTGCCAGCAGCGCAGGCCGTAGAAGTCAACTCTGGCCCCAGTTCCACAGATTGGATGGGCAGCAATGGCAAGCCCAAGTTCCGCTGGGATGCCATACGCAAAGTGACGGGCGAGAAAAATTTCTCTTTTGATTTTCGGGCCAAGGATCTGCCAGGTTGGCCTCAACAGCAGGGCTATGCCTTCATGCTCAAGGCCACGGATGCGGAGCACCGCTTTGAAGGCATTGACCTGTCTGTGCTGGGTGCTGACTTGCAGCCCGACAAACTGCTGCTGCAGAAAGATCTTGCCGATAAGGGGCTCGAAGCCCCGGACAGCATGGGCAAGGGCTTCTATGGAGAACATATTCTGCTGCCGGTGGGCGAAACTGCGCCGCTCCTGGGGCACCCTGTTGCCATTCTGTTCTACAAGGATTTTGACCGTTTCCAGGCCGCAAAGCGCGCTCTGCTTTTTGAGAAAAGTGCGGTCAAGTTCGGAGCGTTCACAGGCCCCAAGCCTCCCGCAAATTACGGTGCCGGCCGCTTTGTGCGTATTGGGGGGGCGCAGCCATACGAGGCACCAGTGTTTGCGCCATTTCAGAATGGCGCCATCAAAGGCGGGTTCCATGGCAATGAGGTGGTCTGGCCGCCATTTACGCCTGATCGTGAGCTCTTCATGCCCGAGGTCATCAAGCGCAAGCGTGGCAGTGGCTTTGAGGACTCCCTGCATGCGTCCAGCCTGGATCCGACGGTTGCCGAACAGGCCATGGATGCAGCCATGCTGATTGCGCAAGAAGTTGAGCAGGCGCGTAACAACCCCGACAAGCTGGTGCTGGCACGCCGTGGTTTTTCGCAGTCCATAGATCCGAGTGCCATGGAGCCTGATAACTGCACGGCCTGGTACGACGCCAAGACCCGCAGCCTGCACATCATGACGGCGACCCAGTCACCCGCAGGGGTGGCCAGCGCAGCGGTAGCCATGGTGAAAAATAATACCCAGGCTCCTGTGGAACGCATCATCTTGCTGACCGGCTCGACGGTGGGCTATGGCTCCAAGGACTATTCGGTGTTCCCGTACTACGCGATTGCTGCGTGCCTCTACAGCGACGGCATGCCAGTTCGGGTGGCCAACAATCGCTATGAGCAGTTCCAGCTGGGCATGAAGCGCCATTCCGTGGAGATGGATGTCACCATTACTGCCGATCGCAAGACTGGCAAGTTTGAGGTGCTCAAGGGCACCTACAACTGTAACGGCGGCGGGCGTGAAAACCTGTCGGTCGCGGTGTCGCACGTGGCAGCCCGTGGGGCACAGTCCATCTACTATTTTCCGAAGTCCGATCTCACCGCCATCGCCATGGCAAGTCGCGCTGTGGAGGCAGGCTCCATGCGCGGTTTTGGCTCCTTGCAGTCCATGAGCGTCACGGAAGTGATGGTCGATGAAATCGCCGATGAGCTGGGGCTGGACCCCATAGAGCTGCGTCGCCGCAACGCCTTGCGCGAAGGCTGGCAAAACACGCAGGGCGGGGTACAGGCGGGTGATCCGCGTCTGCTGGAAATGCTGGATATGGCAGCCAAGCACCCTTTATGGGCCAACCGTCAAAAAGCGAAAGCGGATTTTGAAGCAGCCAACCCAGGGAAGAAGTATGGCGTTGGCTATGCGCAGGTGCAGCAGGTGTATGGCTCCAGCGGTGACCCCAGCATCTTGGTCTTGGAGTTCGACAGTAACGGCAAGCTGAGCATGCGTCATTGCGTGCAGGAAATCGGCACGGGCGCCACCACTGCGCAGCAAGTGATGGTGTGGCAGGCATTGGGTAAAGCACCGGACGAAGTCGAATTCGGTGTCACAGAGTTTCCGGAACTGCCATTGAAGAGTGCCTGGGCTGATCAGAAACTGCAGGATGAGTACTCCAAGAATAATCCCTACTGGGTGCCATCCATCGTGCCGGATATGAGCTCGTCCGCCAGTGTGTATTACATCGGCTTTGCAACGCGGCAGGCGGCGCGCTTTCTGCTGGAGTTCACCTTGTGGCCTGCAGCACGTGCGATCTGGAGTGAAGGCGCAGGCGGTGGTGCCATGTCTACCTTCAATGTGCAGTTTTCTGACGTTCGCATCGGGCCAGATGGTCTGGGTGGTGCTGGCATGCAGCCCCTTCCTTTCGAGCAACTGGCGCGCAAGGCCCACGAAATGGGTTTGATCACTGGCGTGGCTGTACATACCTACAGCCGCTGGGAGTGGGCACGCGCGGAATTCGATATTCCAGGCGTTGGCCTGCGTAATCTTCCTATCGATGCACTGGCTTTACGCTACGGCGATGGTGCGCCTGCTGAGTTGAAAAACCGAATGACCACGGCGGGATATGACTTTATCAAGCGTAAAAGCGCCACCTATCCCCCAACGCAACGCAGCAGTGCTGGGCCAACCACCTATACGCCTGCAGGCTATATCGTTGAGTTGAATGTGAACACGTTCACGGGGCAGGTGCAGGTCATGAGCCATCATGCGCTGATGGACCCGGGCACCATGATTGTTCCAGAGCTGGTTTCCGGGCAGTTGCAAGGCGGCGCAGCCATGGGGATTGGGCATGCCTTGATGGAAGAATTACCGCTTTACGAAGACGGGCCGGGCAATGGCACCTGGAACTTCAACCGTTACACGCTGCCTCGGGCCAGAGAGGTGGCGGTCTGGACGCAGACAGCAACTTACTTGCCACCTTTGTCAGAAGCATCGCCACCCAAGGGCCTGGCGGAGCTGGGCATGGTTCCTATGGTTGCTGCTGTCAGCAATGCACTCAGTCATGCGGTGGGCAAGCGCTTTTATCACTATCCAGTTACGCCGCAAAAGATCAAGGAAGCGCTGGCGCAGGCTTAAAGCGCGGTGTTTGGTTCCGTAACTGTGATGCTTTCCGTGGCAAGCCGGCTGTGCTGCTGGCATGTCACGCATGTATCGCACATAAAACGCATGCGTAAAAAAGCCAGTTTTGCTTGTGAATTTCTGGGGCATTTCAAGTGAATGCTTCCCAAAAAATTTCAAATGGCTTTTTGCCCGCTGGTTGATATAGTTTTATTTTATGAATAAGTGTGCATGGATTGAATATGCCTTAGTAAGGCTGAACATCCTTTTCCAGCATTTTTTCAAAATCACTGAGCTGTTCGCACAGAGCATCGTAGAGCGAATCTGTCGCCATGGAATGCAGCCACTCGGCACGGGTCTTTTCTGCTTCGCGACGAAAATTTTCGGCAGCTTTATGGCGTGTCGGTTCAGGCAGGGCATTCACAATCGCTGTCAGCAGCGTTTTCAATGCAATATCCTGGCTTTTGATATCGCGTAATACGTTGGCTTGTGATCCAAGGAAATCCATTTTCCATTCCTAAGCTGACCATTTCGTCGGTCTTAATGCGCCCGGGGATGTAGCAGGGTTATGCTAGTTGACTGGCTTTATATGTTTTTGTTTGGCCGGAAATGGCTCATAAAGCCAGTTATGGATTGACGCCCCATTTTTTCTTGAAGTCATATTCCAGTTGCTCACACTGCCCGGGTGTGAACTGTGGTGGGGTGTTTTCCTTGGGGCCTTTTTCACGCTCTTTCCAGCACAGGCGAATGGTTTCGCGCTCCACCCATTGCTGCTCTTTGTCTGGCGAGAGGTTGAACAGAATCTGGCTGCCGAGCATCAGCAGGGCAAACAATGCCACAGGCGTGCCGATGATCCAGAGAACCAGTTTGGGGCGGGGTGTGGCTTTCTCGGGCAGTGGTGCAGACATAAGCGCAGTGGTGCAGCAATAGCCTGCCAAGCAGGCCATGCCAGACACAAACAGTGTCAGGGTTGGATGGCAGTGATGCCAGAATCAAGCACCGCCGGGGTGGGGCGCAGGGCGACGTCAACACGGCGTGCGCCATTGAAGCGTTTGGCCCAGTATTTGGTATTCATGTTTTCCACGCGCACGCTCTTGCCGCGACGTGGCGCATGGATGAACTGGCCGTCACCCAGATAGATGCCAACATGGCTGAAGGCACGGCGCATGGTGTTGAAAAACACCAGGTCACCAGGCTGCAGGTCTTTTTTATCGATTTTCTTGGTGGCCTTGGCCTGCTCGCGCGCATTACGGGGCAGGATATGCCCTACGGTTTCCTGGTAGATGGCGCGTACAAAGCCACTGCAGTCAAAACCTGTTTCGACATTGGTGCCGCCAAAACGGTAGGGAATGCCGATCATGCCCATGGCAGTGCTGATCAGATCAGATGTGCTGGAGGCCAGGGACTGGCCCATGGTTTGCAGATTAGCACCCAAGCCACGCTCTGCCAGAATTTCGGCAAGACGGTCGTGGGACAGGGATTCAGGTTCTTCTTCAGCAACAGGTGCGGCATGTACGGTGCCGCACGCAAGGGCGAGAACTATGAGCCATTTGCACATCATGGGTTCGAGGGTATCACGAGCCGCAGTCAGTGCAAATGAGAATGCGCGTAAATTGGCGGTCTAACCCCACTCCTGAAACGTATTGTTGCAATATGCTTGATCTGGCCCATGTGGAGCACAGGGTGTGCAGGTATTCCACGGGGCTTAGGCTTCGCTGCGACAATAAGGTTTTGCACAACAAATAACGGGAAAACTACATGCTGCTGGACGCCGATGATTCGCAACTGGTACTGATCGACTATCAGGAAAAACTGATGCCTGCCATTTTCGAAGGGCAGCAGGTGCTGGCCAATGCGATCAAGCTGGCCAAGATCGCCCAGATGATGCAGGTGCCTGTGTGGGCGACGGAGCAAAATCCTTCCAAGCTGGGCCCCAATGCGGCAGAGCTGCGCGCCTTGTGTGATCGCACCTTCGCCAAGATGAGCTTCAGCGCGGTGGAAGATGGCCTGATCGACGTGCTGCGCCCACCTGTCAAAAAGCAGCAGGGCGGTAATGCACGCAGCTTGCCCAAGCACCTGCAAAAGCCTGCTGCACCTCAGGAACCTGAGCGTCCATCTATTGTGATTGCTGGCTGCGAAGCCCATGTCTGCCTGATGCAGACAGCACTGCAATTGCTGGAAGAGGAGATGGAGGTTTGGGTGGTGACCGATGCCTGCAGCTCGCGTACCGAACGCAACCGCGATGCAGCTTTTGACCGCCTGGCCGGTGCTGGTGCAGAGCTGGTGACCACAGAGATGGTGGCTTTTGAATGGCTGCGCAGCTGTGAGCATCCTGCCTTCAAGCAGATGCTGGAACTGGTCAAGTAAGTCTTGGCACCGTCAATCGCTCCGACGTCACTGTCGGAGCTTTTTTTGATGCTATTGAATCTAGCTTACATGCTGTTTTGAAGGTTATGGAACACAGATCGGTAGTGCTTTACATCCTGCGACAGAAGTGTGGTGTGAGGCTATGAAAAATAGAGCTGCTTGCGCAGCAAAAACAAGGGATTCAAAGCTCTATGACTTTGAAAGCTAATAACTGCACGCGCTGGCAGCTACTTTTTATGAAGCAGGCTGTACGCTGTTCTGCACTGCGGGGCTGAGGACGGCATTGATGGTTTGCACATCCTGCATATTCAGATTGCCTGCCGCCTGACGCAGTTGCAGCAGGCCCAGCAGCAGCTGGTATCTGGCATGTGCCAGGTCTTTTTGCGACTGGAAAAGCTGGCTCTGGGCATTGAGCACGTCCAGATTGATGCGCACGCCTACCTCGTAGCCGAGCATGTTGGCTTCCAGAGAGCTCTGGCTGGATGCAACCGCAGTTTCCAGAGCCTTGACCTGCTCATAGGCCGACTGCACACCAAAGAATGCTGTGCGCACGGCCTGTGCGACCTGACGTCTGGCGCCTTCCAGATCTGCGCTGGCTTTTTCCTCCAGCGACAGGGTTTCCTTCACACGGTTTTGCACCGCAAAGCCAGCGAAGAGGGGAATGTTCATGACCACGCCCACGGTGCCGACCGTGGAGTTGACGCGGCCGCTAGGCATGCCCTGTGTCAATGAGCCATCGGGGTTGCGCTGCGTGCCGTAGCTGGCCTGCAGGTCTACGGTGGGTTTATGGCCGGCGTAGGCCTTGTCGGTTTCGAGTCTGGCAATGTCCAGCGCAATGCGTGCCTGGCGGATTTGTGGGCTGTGGGTTTCCGCCTGATCCAGCCAGGTTTGCAAGTCACCGGGCGTCAGTTCAGACAGGCGCTCGGGCTGGGAGAGCGGCCAGGGGGTGGCATTGCTGATGCCCAGCAGCTGGTCCAGCGCAGCCTGGGCCACGCGCACGTCGTTTTCTGCGGCAATTTCCTGGGCGCGGATCAGGTCCAGGCGGGACTGCGCTTCGCGCGCATCCGTGATGGTGGCGTCGCCAATTTCAAAGCGGCGTTTGGCAAATTCGTATTGTTCAGCGACAGAGCGCTGCTGGGCGCGTACCAGTTTCAGGGTTTCCTGCGTAGTCAGCACCTGAAAATAGGCCTGCGCGGTGCGCACCAGCAGGTCTTGCGAGGCGGCGTCGAGCTGGATCTGGGCCAGATCTGCCTGAAACTGCCCCTGCTTGTAGGTGGCAAAGCTGGCTGGGTTGTACAGGGGCTGCGTGGCCTGCAGGCTGGCGGAATCCTGGCGGGCATTCAGCTGGCTAGAAATCAGGTCACCGCGCACACGCGTTTCGCTGTACTGGCTGCCAGCCTGAATGCCAATCTGTGGCAGCAGCCCGGCTTTGGCCTGTGCGCTCTGGCTCAGGGTGGCTTCGTACTGTGCGCGTGCACTTTGCCAGGCAGCGTCGTAGGTCTGGGCCTGCTCGGTGAGTTCAACCAGACTTTGGGCCTGCACCGCAGGCCATGCGCTGCACAGTGCTGCAGCGCAGGCCAGATGACTGAGCGAGAAGCGGAAAGCGGCAAGGTTTCGCAACGCTGTGGGGAACACCATGAATTCGTCTCCAGAATCTCGCTGAGGGCAGTGTCAGTACTTGGGCACGTTCGGATCGCGCTCCTGCGACCAGGCGTCAATGCCTCCAGTGATATTGGCCACCGATTCGAAGCCAGCACGCACCAGGTAGGTGGCCACGCTCATGCTGCGGGCACCGTGGTGGCACAGGCAGGCTGTGGGGCGATCAGGGTCCAGCTCTTCGAAGCGCGAGAGGATCTGGCCCATGGGGATGCACTGCAGTTCAAACTGCTCGCTGGGGGCAATGCTTGCGATCTGGCATTCCCAGGGCTCACGAACGTCAAGCACCAGAGGCTTGACGGCATCACCGGCGAATTGACCCAGCCACTCATCAAACTGGGCTGGGGGAACTTGATAAAACATGCAAACTTTCTCCGGCGATGCGCGGGCAGGAAATTTAGAACTTGAAACGGTTGGCCGTGGCGAAACCGTGCAGGCGAGGCGCCACGATGTCCCAGGGGGTCTTGGTCACGGTGGAGGCGCCTTGCTTGGTCACTACGGTGAAGCGCATCACGGGCTCATTGCCCACGATGACGGACAGGCGGCCGCCGTCTTTCAGATGGGGCAGCAGTTCTTCGGGAATGCTTTCCACCGAGCCGCTGAGCATGATCACGTCAAAGGGACCTTCAGGCAGCACGTCCTTGGAGCCATCAGCCACACGCACGCTCACGTTGTCGCAGCCAGCGTCCGCCAGGTTTTCACGTGCCATTTCGGCCAGATCGGCGTTGAGCTCCAGTGTCACCACTTCCTTGGCCAGCTTGGACAGCAGTGCAGCGCTGTAGCCAGAGCCAGTGCCGATTTCCAGCACGCGGTCGGTGGGCTGAATGTTCACATCGTTGATCATGCGGGCTTCGACGCGGGGCTGGAACATGCATTCCCCCTTTTGCAGGGCATCGATGCCTTCGGTCAGCGGAACCAGCACATCCATGAATGCCAGGCTGTAGTGCGCAGGGGGCGTGAAGTCTTCGCGGCGCACGGTGTAGAGCGCGTCCAGCAGGCGTTCGCCGTCCACATTCCAGGGGCGCACTTGCTGTTGAACCATGTTGTAACGTGCGTTTTCGGTGGCGTCGTTACGGTCTAACAGGCTGTTCAGGGGCAAATTCATGGTGGTCTCCTCCGCTACGGGATGGCTTATCTGAAACAAATCCGTGATTCTACGAGGGT
>JAEZZU010000251.1 GCA_023418355.1 Pseudomonadota bacterium
AGCTCCTCACTGCACAAATCCTTCTCATGAGCTCCTCTGCCTCCCAAACCCCCATTTCTTACAAAGACGCTGGCGTTGATATCGACGCAGGTGATGCACTGGTTGAACGCATCAAGCCACTGGCCAAGAAAACCCTGCGTGAAGGCGTGATGGCCGGCATCGGCGGCTTTGGCGCACTGTTTGAAGTGCCCAAGCGCTACCAGGAACCCGTGCTGGTTTCCGGCACAGACGGCGTGGGCACCAAGCTGCGCCTGGCGTTTGAGTGGAACATGCACGACACCGTCGGCATTGACCTGGTTGCCATGAGCGTGAACGACGTGCTGGTGCAAGGCGCCGAGCCCCTGTTCTTCCTGGACTACTTTGCCTGCGGCAAGCTGGATGTGGACACTGCAGCGGCAGTGGTGGGCGGCATTGCCAAGGGCTGCGAGCTGTCTGGCTGCGCGCTGATCGGCGGCGAAACCGCAGAAATGCCCGGCATGTACCCCGATGGCGAGTACGACCTGGCTGGCTTTGCCGTGGGTGCGGTGGAAAAGTCCAAGATTCTGACCGGCAAGGATGTCAAGCCCGGTGACGTGGTGCTGGGTCTGGCTTCGGCTGGCGTGCACTCCAACGGCTTCTCGCTGGTGCGCAAGTGCATCGAGCGCGCGGAAAGTCTGGGCACTGTGCCTGCGACGCTGGATGGCAAGCCTTTCAAGCAGGCCATCATGGAACCCACACGCCTGTACGTGAAGAACGTGCTGGCGGCGCTGGCCAAGCACCCCATCAAGGCGCTGGCCCACATCACCGGCGGCGGTCTGCTGGAAAACATTCCCCGCGTGCTGCCCGAAGGCACAGGCGCAGACCTCAAGGCTGGCAGCTGGCCCCAGACCGAGCTGTTTGCCTGGCTGCAAAAGACGGCCGGCATTGACGATGTGGAAATGAACCGCACCTTCAACAACGGTATTGGTATGGTGGTGGTCGTGGCAGCAGAAGAAGCCGAAGCCACCGCAGCAACCCTGCGTGAATTGGGTGAAACCGTCTACACGATTGGTAACATCACACAGCGCTCCGAAGGCGCTGCCGTCCAAGTCAAATAGTTTTTACCTCTATCGCGATACTTATGGGGAACTCCACACAACTTCCAGCCGTTCGTCAGTCCCCCAGAGCGCCCTCCCGTGGTGTGATCATCGCGAGCTATCTGCTCATGGCCAGCGCACTGCTGCTGGTCATGTGGCAACACCTTCTGCCCGGGCTGCTGTGCGCATGCCTGGGCTTTTTATTGACCCGTGCACTGTCCCGGGTACTGGCGCTGGCGGACCGCCGCATCGTCGACCCGGACGAGCATCGCTGGCCCCCGACGGCTGCAGCCACCATCATCATCCTCGCCCCCCTGATCTGGGTGGGCGTGGCCCTGACCCAGTCGCGTGGCTATCTCACCGACATCCCGCACCAGTACAAGGAACTGCTGGACTATCTGGGCCACACCGTGCTGGAACTGCGCGAAAAGCTGCCGCCTGAACTGGGCGCCATGCTGCCCCAGGGCGCGGCAGAAATTCAGCAGACCATTGCCACCTACCTGGCCGCCAAGGCTGGCGCACTGGCCATGGCGGGCAAGGCCTGGCTGGGTGGTCTGCTGCATGCCTATGTAGGGCTGCTGATTGGCGCGCTGGCTGCCGTGCGCCCCCGCATTCCTCCCCGTGCGCCGCTGACACAGGCGCTCAAGCAGCGCGTGATGCTGCTGGGCGAGGCTTTCCGCCAGATCGTGACCGCGCAGTTCTGGATTGCGCTGTTCAACACCACGCTCACGGCCATCTTCCTGCTGGGCATCATGCCCATCTTCAGCATGTCGCTGCCCTATACCCCGGCGCTGATTCTGCTGACCTTTGTGGCGGGGCTGATTCCGATTGTGGGTAATCTGTTTTGCAACATGGTGCTGACGCTGGTGGGCCTGTCAGTGTCTCCCGTGGCCGCAGCCGCCTGCCTGGGCTTTCTGATCCTGATCCACAAGGCCGAATACGTGATCAACGCCAAGGTCGTCGGCCAGCGCACCCACATGGCGGTGTGGGAACTGCTCACGGTAATGTTTGTGGCCGAGTCCATCTTTGGCCCTGCAGGTCTGGTGGCGGCACCGCTGTTCTATGCCTACGCCAAGAAAGAACTGGAAGCCGCCAAGCTGGTATAAAAACAAGAGCTGCCAGCGCTTTGGCTGCAAGCACTTGCGATACAAAACATTTGCAAACATAGAAAAAGAGAGCGCTGGCCGCTCTCTTTTTTTATTGCTGTGCGCGCAGCAGTTCCATGCGAGCTTCTACCAGCGGCAGATCCACCGGGTTCTGCGCCATGCGCACATAGGTCTGCAAGTCATTCAGGGCGGCATCGCGCTCGCCCAGCTTGGCCAGCAGCATGCCGCGGTCGCGGTAGGTGCTGGCATCGTCAGGGCGCAGAATCACGAGCCGATGCAGCACACCCAGCAGGGCCTGTTCTTCCTGCTCATCCTGCAGATAGATGTTCTGCAGATTGCGCAGCATGCGCTCGATGATGTCGCGCCCACTGGCAGGCTGCAAAAACATGTGCAGCGGCGCCATCTCATCCTCCGCCAGCCCCCAGGCCTGCCGGAAGGGCTCGAGCCGCTCAGCCAGCGCGGCCTGCGTCTGGCCCTGACCAGTGAGCGGATCCTGAATGATGATGCCTTCGTCCACATGCAGCTTCACGAGGAAGTGCCCGGGAAAGGAAATCCCATCCACCTTCAGCCCCAGGCCGTGGGCCAGCTCCATCCACAGCACAGCCAGTGAAATCGGAA
>JAEZZU010000287.1 GCA_023418355.1 Pseudomonadota bacterium
AAAGCTTGTGACTTTGCATACCCGTTCATCAGGGAGAGACAAGCATGATCAACAAGATCACCGACAGCATCGCCGAAGCGCTGTCCGGTATTCAAGACGGCGCCACTGTTTTGATTGGTGGCTTTGGCACCTCGGGCAACCCCGTAGAACTCATCAACGGCCTGATCGCCCATGGTGCGCGTGACCTGACCATTGTGAACAACAACGCAGGCAATGGCGACACCGGTCTGGCCGCCCTGCTCAAGAGCGGTCAGGTGCGCAAGATCATCTGCAGCTTCCCTCGCCAGGTGGACAGCTGGGTGTTTGACGAGCTGTACCGCAGCGGCAAGATCGAGCTGGAACTCGTGCCCCAGGGCAATCTGGCCGAGCGCATGCGCGCCGCCGGTGCTGGCATTGGTGCCTTCTTCTGCCCCACGGCCTACGGCACCGAGCTGGCCGAAGGCAAGGAAACCCGCGAGATCAACGGCAAGCACTACGTGCTGGAGTACCCCATCCACGGCGACGTGGCGCTGATCAAGGCCGAGAAGGGCGACCGCTGGGGCAATCTGACCTATCGCATGTCTGCCCGCAACTTTGGCCCGGTGATGGCCACGGCGGCCAAGTTCACCGTTGCCACCGTGCACGAAGTGGTGGAGCTGGGTGAGCTGGACCCTGAAGCCATCGTCACCCCCGGCATCTATGTGCACAAGGTCGTGCCGATTGAACGTGTTGCCACGCAAGCTGGCGGCTTCAAGAAATCTGCCTAAAAACAGTTCAAGCGCAGGAGTATCAAGCGTGAGCAGCTATCAAAAGCGTACTAAAGACGAACTGGCACAACGCATTGCCCAGGACATTCCCGATGGCTCCTATGTGAACCTCGGCATCGGCATGCCCACCAAGGTCGCCAACCACATTCCCGCAGACCGCGAAATCGTGCTGCAGTCTGAAAACGGCATCCTCGGCATGGGGCCTGCGCCGGAAGCCGGCAAGGAAGACTACGACCTGACCAATGCAGGCAAGCAGCCCGTGACGCTGCTGCCCGGTGGCAGCTATTTCCACCATGCCGACAGCTTCGCCATGATGCGTGGCGGCCATCTGGACATCTGCGTGCTGGGTGCCTTCCAGGTCTCGGCCACGGGTGATCTGGCCAACTGGAGCACGGGCGAACCCGGTGCCATCCCGGCCGTGGGCGGCGCCATGGATCTGGCCGTGGGCGCCAAGAGCACCTGGGTGATGATGGATTTGCTGACCAAGACCGGCGAGAGCAAGGTCGTGGAAAAGTGCAGCTACCCCCTCACCGGACTGGCTTGCGTCAAGCGCATCTATACCGACCTGTGCACGCTGGAATGCACGCCACAGGGCCTGCGCCTGATCGACACCGTCGAAGGCCTGAGCCATGCGGAGCTGGAGGCCATTGTCGGCCTGCCCATTGCCGCCGCTGCATAAATATCAGTCAAATTGGCCTCCAGCGCTTATGTAGCAAGCGCTGGCAGCTCCTCTTTTTAAAAATTGGCCGTTACCACGGCCCCCTGCAACTCGGAGACACCATGAGCACTGCACACCAAGCTTTTATCTGCGACGCCATCCGCACCCCCTTTGGCCGTTATGGCGGCACGCTGTCCAGCGTGCGTACCGACGACCTGGGCGCCCTGCCCATCAAGGCCCTGATGGAGCGCAACCCCAACGTGGACTGGAAGGCCGTGGACGATGTGCTCTATGGCTGCGCCAACCAGGCTGGTGAGGACAACCGCAACGTGGCCCGCATGTCCGCCCTGCTGGCAGGTCTGCCTATCGACGTGCCCGGCGCGACCATCAACCGTTTGTGCGGCTCGGGCCTGGACGCAGTTGGTACTGCTGCCCGCGTGATCAAGTCCGGCGAAGCCCGCCTGATGATTGCTGGCGGCGTGGAATCCATGAGCCGCGCACCCTTCGTCATGCCCAAGGCGGAAACTGCCTTCAGCCGCAACAACGCCGTATATGACACCACCATCGGCTGGCGCTTTGTGAACAAGCTGATGAAGGCCCAGTTCGGCGTGGACTCCATGCCCGAAACCGCTGAGAACGTGGCTGACGACTTCAAGATCGAGCGCGAAGCCCAGGACCGCATGGCACTGGCATCCCAGGAAAAGGCCGCCGCTGCGATTGCTGCTGGCTACCTGGCCAAGGAAATCGTGCCCGTCTCCATCCCCCAGAAGAAGGGCGACCCCATCGTGTTCAGCCAGGACGAGCACCCCCGCGCGACCACGCTGGAAGCGCTGGCCAAGCTCAAGGGCGTGGTACGCCCTGACGGCTCCGTGACCGCTGGCAATGCCTCTGGCGTGAACGACGGCGCCTGTGCACTGCTGCTGGCCAATGAAGAAGCGGCCAAGCAGTATGGCCTGACACCCCGCGCCCGCGTGGTGGGCATGGCCACCGCTGGTGTGGCCCCGCGCATCATGGGCTTTGGCCCTGCCCCTGCCGTGCGCAAAGTGTTGGCACAGACAGGCCTGACGCTGGCGGACATGGACGTGATCGAGCTCAACGAAGCCTTTGCCGCACAGGGCCTGGCTGTGCTGCGTGACCTGGGCATTGCCGATAACGATCCCCGCGTGAACCAGTGGGGCGGCGCGATTGCGCTGGGTCACCCGCTGGGTGCATCCGGTGCCCGTCTGGCCACCACCGCCGTGAACCAGCTGCACACGCTGGGCGGCCGCTATGCGCTGTGCACCATGTGCATCGGCGTGGGCCAAGGCATCGCCGTGATCCTCGAGAAGGTGTAAGACCTTCCTTTCCTCTCTGACTGGATGGCCGTGCCACGCATGTGCGGCCACCACCACCCCCCGGACTGATCTCACCAGCAGACCTGCGCGGTCTGCACGGGGGTGTTTTGACTCAAAACATCTGTTCTTAAGGAGACGTTGATGTTGGCTTTCAAGAATTTCACACGCCGCACTGGCATCAAGGCGCTGGCCGCCGCCGCATTGCTGGCCACAGGCATGGGCAGCGCACTGGCGCAGACAGACTTCCCCAGCAAGCCCCTGACCATGATCGTGCCCTTCTCGGCGGGTGGTACCACCGACATTCTGGCGCGCATTGTGGGTCAGGCACTGGGCCAGGAACTGGGCCAGAGCATCATCATCGAGAACAAGCCCGGTGCGGGCGGCAACATCGGCGCACAGCAGGCTGCACGCTCCAAGGCCGACGGTTACACCCTGTTCATGGGCACCGTGGGTACCCACGCCATCAACCAGACGCTGTACAAGAAGCTGCCTTACGACCCGGTCAAGGACTTCTCCCCCCTGAGCCGCGTGGCCACCGTGCCCAACCTGCTGGTGGCCCACCCCAGCCGTCCCTACCAGACGGTGCAGGAGTTGATCGATTTCGCCAAGAAGAACCCCGGTGAAGTGACCTATGGCTCGCCTGGCTCCGGTGCCTCACCCCACGTGTCGGGAGCGCTGTTCCAGAGCATGACGGGCACAGAGATCACCCACATCCCCTATAAGGGCAGCGCCCCTGCGGTGTCCGATCTGCTGGGCAACCAGATTGCCGTCATGTTTGACAACATGCCATCGGCCATCCAGCACGTTCGTTCAGGCAAGCTGCGCCCGATTGCCGTGACCACTGCCAAGCGCTCGCCCGAGCTGCCTGATGTTCCGACCATCGCCGAAGCGGGTGTGCCCGGCTATGAAGCCACTTCATGGTTTGGCCTGTGGGCACCTGCAGGCACGCCTGCGCCTGTGCTGGACAAGCTGCACAGCTCGCTGGCCAAGGTGCTCCAGGACCCTGCGGTGGTGAAGAAGATCGCCGACCAGGGTGGTGATGTGGTGATCGACACCCCAGCCGAATTCGAAGCCTTTATCCAGTCCGAAGCCGCCAAGTGGGGCAAGGTGGTGAAAGAGTCTGGCGCCGAGGTGTAAGCGCCATTCCAGCAGGCTGCCATCGGCCTGCCGTTGTCTCCTCCATCTTTGATACGCCGATGTGCCTGCGCCATCGGCGTTTTTTTATGGCAGTTTGAAACGCGTTTCAGCCAGCTGGTCCAGACCAAACTCGGTCAGCAGCTGTTGCAGGCGCTCGGCCGCGCTGCGCTTTTTGTGACCGGTATAGCGCGCCACGATCAGCTCGTTTTTCATGCTGTGTTCCCAGCCCACCAGCTCGGTCACCGTGACCTGGTAACCGCAGGCCTCCAGGTACAGGCAGCGCAGCACATTGGTGATCTGGCTGCCCATTTCACGCGTGTGAATGGGGTGGCGCCACAGCTCGGCCAGTGGTGTGCGCGACAGGCTCAGCGCCTTGGTCTGGCGCAGGCAGGCCGCCACTTCAGCCTGGCAGCAGGGCACCAGCACCATGGCCTTGGCCTTTTTCTCCAGACCAAAGGCAATCGCGTCATCGGTGGCTGTGTCACAGGCATGCAGGGCCGTGACGATGTCAAAGCGCTCGGGCATGAAGTCCGCATGCGTGGACTCGGCCACCGACATGTTCAGGAAATGCATGCGCTCAAAGCCCAGCTCGGACGCCAGCTTCTGCGAGGCTTCCACCAGCGGTGCGCGGGTTTCGATGCCGTAGATGCTGCCATTGCCCTGTGCCTTGAAGTACAGGTCATAAAGGATGAAGCCCAGGTAGGACTTGCCCGCCCCGTGGTCCGCCAGCGTGACGGCGTGGCCGTCCTCACCCAGCTCCTGCAAAATGGGCTCAATGAACTGATACAGGTGATACACCTGCTTGAGCTTGCGACGGGAATCCTGATTGAGCTTGCCGTCGCGCGTGAGGATGTGCAGCGCCTTGAGCAGCTCAATGCTTTGACCGGGTTTCAGGTCCAGCTGCGCGGCGATGTCCTGCGCAGCCGTCTGGGTCTGGCCTTTGCCAGCCTTGTTGTTTTTCGCCATTTTTTGGATCAGTGCTTGTCTTCAGGGCCATGGCCGGTCACAGGGCAGCGTGCACCCACGTCCAGGTCCAGCCAGCCCACAATGCCCATGTCTTCCAGCACCTGCATGTTGCGCTCGTAGATCATTGCCGCTTCAGGGAAGGCTTCCACGGCCTTGTCGATGCTGTCTTCGCGCAGCAGGTGCAGTGTGGGATAGGGGGCACGGTTGGTGCAGTTGGTCACGTCGTCCACATCGGTCCCCTCGAACTGGAACAGCGGGTGAAAGGACGCCACCTGCAAAATGCCCCCCAGGTCCAGCTCTTCCACCATGGCATCAGCGATTTCCAGGAAGTCGTTGAAGTCCAGAAAGTCCTGCAGCGCCTGCGGCAGGATCAGCAAGGTGGTATCGCGCTTTTCCGGCGAAATCTCGGCCAGCGCCTCCAGTTCACGGTGCAGGTCCATGGCCACGCCTTCCGCATCGGTGGCCTGGCTCACCACATAGTGAATCTGACCTTTGACATGCACGCTCTTGGCAAAGGGGCACAGATTCAGGCCAATCACGGCCTTTTCCAGCCAGCGCACCGTATCGGCGATGACGATGTCTTCAGGAAAGGAGCGGTCTGTGGTGGTGGTTTCGGTCATGGTGGGACTTCTTTCAGAGCTGCTGACACTTCCGTTTGAAACAAGGCACAAAGCCCAGACAGTAACTGGTACGGCAGGCAATGCAACAGGGTATCAAGGCCATGTGAACGGGTCTAAAAACAAATGGGGGCTACGTGCCCCCTTGTGTTGTTGCTCGCATTCTAGCCAAGCGCCGGTATTGCTGCTGCCGCCTCTCCAGATTGGCGCAAATGACAGTACCGCCAGGTAAGGGACTTACCCCAGCAGTTTGAGGCCTGTGATGCGTTCGTGCTCCTTGGCTGCGTAACGATCTGTCATGCCAGCCACAAAGTCTGCGACAGCGCGCGCCACTTCAGCCTCACTCCCAGCCTGCTGCGCCCGCAGGGCAAAACGTGGCTTCATCATGGCTGGCTGCTGCATATAGGCCGCGAACAGATCTCGCACGACCTGTCGCGCAGCATCCATGGTCTGCATGACCTGGTCATGGCGGTACAGCGCATGAAACAGAAAGTGCTTGAGCGCCTGGGTCTGCGCCTGCATGTCTGAGTGGAAGCACACCAGCACCTGACCACAGCAGCGCACCTCGTCCACACTGGACACTCCTGCGTGCTCAATGCACTGGCGCGTGCTGCGGATGACGTCATACACCTGTTCGCTCAGCATGCGGCGAATGGTTTCATAGAGCAGGCGGCGCTGCGCATCAGGCGCGGCCAGCTGCGGGAAGTCGGCGAGCACCTGTGTGTAAAAGTGCGCAAACAGCGGGACTTGCTGCAGCTGCTCCAGCGTAATCAGGCCGGAGCGCACGCCATCGTCCACATCGTGCGCGTTGTAGGCAATCGCATCCGCCAGATTCGCCAGCTGGCCTTCCAGTGAAGGCTGGCCGCCGTGGAGAAAACGCGCTGCCACGCCACCGGGCTCCTGCGCATCCAGCTTGAGTGCATTGCTGCGCGAGCAGTGCTTGAGAATGCCTTCGCGGGTCTCAAACGTGAGATTCAGGCCGTCGTACTGTGGATAGCGCTCTTCCAGATAGTCCACCACGCGCAGGCTCTGCAGGTTGTGCTCAAAGCCACCAAAGTCCTGCATGCAGGCGTTCAGCTCATCCTGCCCTGCATGCCCAAAAGGCGTGTGCCCCAGATCATGCGCCAGGCAGATGGCCTCCACCAGGTCTTCATTCAACCCCAGCGGCCGTGCAATGGAGCGGCCAATCTGTGCCACTTCGAGCGAATGCGTCAGGCGCGTGCGAAACAGATCACCCTCATGGTTCACAAAAACCTGCGTCTTGTAGACCAGTCGGCGAAACGCGCTGGAGTGCACGATGCGGTCGCGGTCCCGCTGGTGCTCCGTGCGTGTCGGCGGTACAGGCTCGGCATACCTGCGTCCACGCGTGATTTGGGGCTGACAGGCCCACGGAGACAGCTGAAATGGCAGCATGCGCCCTCCTGAATTTCACATAAAAAATGGCTCCAGCGCTTGATACACAAGCGCTGAATGCTCCTTTTATTGCATCTGGATACCTGCACCCTGCGAACAGCAGGTATCAATCACCTCACGCACCAGCGCATCCGGTGCCGAGCGCAGCACTGCCTTGCCCGGCCCGTCAATCAGTATGAAGCGAATCGCGCCTGCCTCGGCTTTTTTGTCCACACGCATGTGCTCCAGATAGGCGCCGGCATTGTCTTCGGCATCGATGACTGCACCACGGGTAGGCAGCCCCGCGCGGGCGATAAGGCGTGTGAGGCGCTGCACGAACTCGGCATCCACCAGCCCCAGCCGCTGCGACAGATGCGCAGCCATGACCATGCCTGCGCCTACGCCTTCGCCATGCAGCCAGTTGCCATAGCCCATGCCGGCTTCGATCGCATGACCAAAGGTATGACCAAAATTCAGAATGGCGCGCAGACCGGCTTCCTTTTCATCCTGCCCGACCACCCAGGCCTTGATCTCCACGCTGCGCTTGACAGCGTGCAGCAGTGCCTGACGATCCAGACGGCGCAGGTCATCGATATGGGCTTCCAGCCATTCAAAGAAGGCCATGTCTGCAATTGGACCGTACTTGATGATTTCTGCCAGCCCCGCAGAGACTTCGCGCGCTGGCAGGGTATCGAGGGTTGCCAGATCACACACCACAAGCTGGGGCTGGTAGAAGGCACCAATCATGTTCTTGCCCAGCGGGTGATTGATGGCAGTCTTGCCGCCCACGCTGGAGTCCACCTGCGACAGCAGCGTGGTGGGCACCTGCACAAAGGGCACGCCACGCATGTAGCAGGCCGCCGCAAAGCCGGTCATATCGCCAATCACACCACCGCCCAGCGCGAACAGCACGGTCTTGCGGTCGCAGCCATGGCCCAGCAAGGCATCAAAAATCAGGTTCAGCGTCTGCCAGTCCTTGTGTGCCTCCCCATCGGGCAGCACCACGGTATGTACCTGGGCATACTTGGCTGCCAGCGCTGCCTGGAGCTGCGTCGCATACAAAGGCTGCACCGTCTCGTTGGTCACGATCACGGCCTGCGCAGCACTGGGACAGCCAGCAAACGTAGCTGCCTGCTGCAGCACATCCGCTGCAATCACGATGGGGTAGGAACGGTCTCCTAAATCAATCTGAACGGTCTGGCTCGAATGTAGGGTCACGGCATGCTCTCGTTGAACAAACAAGGCCACATGCGGCCTTGCTGAAGAAAATCCATCACGCTGCACAGCGAACACTGGCAGTTTTTTTGTAACTTTAATCGCCCAGCGCTTCGCAGCAGCCTGTGCTGGGCAGCAGGCCTGCCAGCTCGGCCTGCATGCAGATTTTGCGGCTGAGCTGGGTCGGGTTCTGCCGGACAGCATCCACCACGTAATGCGCGGTTTCCAGGTACAGCGGACCGCGCACCTGCTGCAGCTCTTTCAGGCGCTTGAGCGGGTCTTCGCCCTGCATCAAGGGGCGTGTGGTGTCATTGCGCAATCGCCGCGCAATATCTTCGGGCAAGGCCTGCAGGTAAAACACGGTACTGTGCGCCTTCAGTGCCTGGCGATTTTCGGGACGCAGGATGGCTCCGCCCCCCGTCGACAGCACGCAGCGCTCTGGCAGCTGCAGCAGCTGCGCCAGCACCTGTGCCTCGACATCGCGGAATGCTGCCTCACCATGCGCTGCAAAAAACTCACGGATGCTGCAGCCAATGCGCTGCTCGATCGCATGATCCACATCCACAAAACGCAGCTTCCACGCCTTGGCCAGCTGTCGGCCAATCGTGGACTTCCCGGAGCCTGGCAGGCCAATAAGAGAAAAATGCACAGCAACTTCCTGATTCAGATGCACAAAGACCGCCCGAGGGCGGTCTTTGATTGTCACCGACAAATACGGATCAATTGCTGACGACCGCATCCGCCACCATGCGTGGCGTGATGAAGACCAGCATTTCGCGCTTGGAAGATTCGCGCGTACGGCTCTTGAACAGATTGCCCATGACGGGGATGTCACCCAGCACAGGAATCTTGTTGACCTGGTTGGATTCTTCCATTTCAAAGATACCGCCAATCACGACAGTGCCGCCGTTTTCCACCAGCACTTCGGTTTCCACGCGCTTGGTATCAATCATGGGCACACCGGTATTGGTCCAGCCACCCACGGCGTCCTTGTTCACCTTGAGCGTCAGGATGATGTTGCCTTCAGGCGTGATCTGTGGCTTGACCTGCAGGCGCAACTCTGCCTTCTTGAAAGAAGTCGTGCTTGCGCCATTGGGTGCAGTTTCCGAATAAGGCACTTCCGTACCCTGGGCGATTTCCGCGTCCTTCTGGTCCGCTGTCAGCAGTCGGGGGCTGGAGATCACACGCCCCGCGCCTTCCGCTTCCATGGCAGACAGTTCCAGCGACAGGAAACGCGTCATCGTGGAGTTGAACACACTCAAGGCGATGCTTCCTGCATCACCACCAGTCGACAGCCCTGCAGGCAGGTTCACGAATGGTGCATCGTTCTTGGTGCCATAGTTGGCGTACTGACTGCCAATGCTGCCCCGACCGGCGCGGTTGTAGCCACCACCGAACTTGACGCCCAGCGAACGGCCAAAGCTGTCACGCGCATCCACAATACGCGCTTCAATCAGCACCTGGCGCACCGGGATGTCCAGTTTCTGAATCAGCTGTGCGATTTCTTCGATCTTGCTGGGAATATCGGTCACAAACAGCTGGTTGGTGCGCGCCTCTGCAATGGCAGAGCCGCGTGGCGACAGAAAGCGCGTGCTGGCCTCACTGTTGCCGCTGTTGTCAGCGATCTGGTTCTTGATGTCTTCTGCCTTGGCGTAATTGATCTGGAAGCCCTGTGTGCGCAAAGGCTCGAGTTGCTCAATGGCACGCGCGGCTTCAAAGTCACGCTTGGCGCGCTCATCGATTTCGTCCTTAGGCGCGATCCACAGCACATTGCCGTTTTTCTTCATGCCCAGGCCCTTGGCCTCCATGATGATGTTGAGCGCCTGATCCCAGGGCACATCCTTCAGGCGCAAAGTCAGAGATCCTCCCACGGTGTCCGAGGTCACGATGTTGAAGTTCGTAAAGTCTGCAATCACCTGCAGCAGCGCACGCACATCGATATTCTGGAAATTCAGCGACAGGCGCTCACCTGTGAAGCCGGGGCCTTGGCTGAGCTTGTTCGGATCCACCTTATTCGGACGCACTTCCAGCACAAACTGCTCATCACTCTGGTAGGCGCTGTGCACCCAGTCACCGGTGGCCTCGACCTGCAGGCGCACCCGGTCTCCATTCTGGCTGGCCGTAATCATCTGCACGGGCGTGGCGAAATCCACAACATCCAGGCGTCTGCGCAGCTCTGCAGGCAAGCTGGAGTTGAGCAGGTCAATCGTCAGACCCTTGCCTTCCTTGCGCACGTCGGCATTCACCATGGCAGAGCCCAGATCGATCACCAGACGCCCTGCACCATCATTGCCGCGACGGAAATCAATATTCTTCAAAGCACCGGGAGTGCTGGCATCCACCTCTTTGCTCGCCAGATGCTGGCGCATGGACGATTGCGCAGGTGCAATCGTCGAAGCCGTGCGTTTGACCGGATCCAGAAACACCAAAATACCGTTGCCATCCACCTGTGTGCGGTAAGTGGTAGGGGCTTTCAGATTCAGCACCACGCGGGTGCGCCCTGCACCTTCGACCACATTCACCGTATCCAGATTGCCCTGCTGCAGTTCCACCAGTGACTGTCCCATTGCATTGGTCGCACCGGGCAAATCCAGTGCAATGCGCGCCGGTGACTGGATGGCAAAGCCTGTCACAGAAGCTTGCAGAGGTTCCGACAGTTCAATGCGAACGACCTCACCCCCTCCTTGCTGCGAGCCAGATACGGCCTGCACGCTGGCAGCCCATGCGGCAACACCGGTGCACACCAGAATTGGAGCCAGCGCCCAGCGAACAGGTATCAAGATTTTCTTCTCTAGCATTAATTGCCCCCCTCTTGCAGATCAAGCGTTGCCATTCGTTCCACCCAATCTCCGGCGGCATCCTGAACAACTTCCCTCAGCTTGATACTGTTCTCTTCAATTTGAACAATGCGGCCATAGTTCTGGCC
>JAEZZU010000295.1 GCA_023418355.1 Pseudomonadota bacterium
TCGACGTCGGCCTGCGTAATCTGGACCTGATCATGGGCTGCGAGCGCCGCGTGGTCTATGACCTGATCAACGTGATCCACGGAGAAGCCAATCTGAACCAGGCGCTGATCAAGGACAAGCAGTGCGAGAACCTGTTTGTGCTGGCAGCGTCGCAGACACGCGACAAAGAGGCACTCACGCAGGAAGGCGTGAAGAAGGTGCTGGACGACCTGGCCGCCATGGGTTTTGACTTCATCATCTGCGACTCGCCAGCGGGTATCGAAAGCGGCGCGCTGATGGCCATGCACTATGCCGACGAAGCGCTGGTGACCACCAACCCCGAAGTCTCCTCCGTGCGTGACTCGGACCGCATTCTGGGCATGCTCAGCTCCAAGACCGAGAAGGCCACCAAGGGCGAAAGCGTCAAGGAGCACCTGCTCATCACCCGCTACAACCCCAACCGCGTGGAAGACGGTCAGATGCTGTCCATCCAGGACATCGAAGACATTCTGCGCATTCCGCTGATCGGTGTGATTCCCGAATCGGAAACCGTGCTGCAGGCCTCCAACCAGGGTATTCCTGCCATCCACATGGAAGGCTCGGACGTCTCTGAGGCATACAAGGATGTGGTGTCCCGCTTCCTGGGCGAAGACAAGCCCATGCGCTTTACCGAGGCCAACAAGCCCGGATTCTTCAAACGCATCTTTGGCGGGAGGTAAGCCACGATGTCCCTGATTTCCATGCTCCTGGGCGAAAAGAAAAAATCTGCTTCCGTAGCCAAAGAACGCCTGCAAATCATTCTGGCGCGCGAGCGCATCGGTGACTCCAACGCGCAGCCCGACTACCTGCCCGCCCTGCAGCGCGAGCTGATGGCCGTGGTGTCCAAGTACGTGTCCATCAATCCCGATGACATCAAGGTTCAGCTTGAGCGTCAGGACAATCTGGAAGTGCTGGAAGTCAAGATCGAGCTGCCCGAAACAACGCGCTAAGGCACAGCGCACCATCACAAAAAAACCGCAGTCCCGTTACCGGGCTGCGGTTTTGTTTTTAGTGCTGCCTTCCAGCACTTCAGCGCATGACACCACGGTGGTAGACCAAGGGCTCAGGATGCGCCGCATGGTGGCAGGCCAGCACTTCGCCCACCAGAATCAGATGGTCGCCCTCGGCGTACTGGCTGCGTGCCCGGCACTCAAAAGTGGCCAGCGCATCGTCGAGCAGCGGCACACCCTGCGCGTTCGCATGCCAGGCCACGCCGGCAAAGCGATCCACGCCGCGGCGCGAAAACTGCAGGGCCAGTTCCTTGTGGTGGCTGGCCAGCACATGGATGGCGTAGTGGCTGGCCTGTGCAAAGGCCGGAAAGCAGCCTGCATGCCTGCCCAGGCTCCACAGCACCAGCGCGGGGTCCAGCGACACCGAGTTAAAGGAGCTGACCGTCATGCCCACGGGCTGGCCCTGTGCATCTACCGTCGTCACCACGGTCACGCCTGTGGCGAACTGGCCCAGCGCATTGCGGAAATCGCGTTCAGTGAAGGCAGGCTGGCACACAGCAGCTGCAGCAGAAGTGGAGATAGACACAACAGCGCAATTCGAAAAGGGGAGCAATCATGCAAATACGCCCGGCCATGGCAAGCAGTGCCACACAGACGCGAATGCTGCAAATGCTGCGAATCCTAACTGCAATGCCGCATTCCCCGTTGCTTGTGTGTACTTGGCATCAGACACACCAGACACGGCCTGATGTGCTCAAGCGCGGCGCGCACAAAAATTTTCATAGCAGCCAGCGCTTGACAGTGCATGCTTTCACATAGAAAAGCATGCAAAAACCAGACACATCAAGCGCTATAAGCTATTGAAGTACAAGCATTTCCAGCACACACCCCTCGTGGATGTTGAGAGGTATCAAACGCCAGCTGTGCAGGCCCTGCTTCAATGGCGGGCGCAATTTCACACCGTCTCTGGACAGGTGCTTATTGCAGAAACAAGAGGGCCTGCGGGCCCTGCAACAACGACCACTTGAGGAGGAGTGCATCCATGAAAAAAACACTGCTGACCCTGAGCCTGCTGGCCACCTGCGGCATGGCGACACCCGCGCTGGCATCGGACTGTGCCATCACCATTGCGGGTGATGACAAGATGCAGTTCGACATCAAGAGCGTGGTGGTGCCCAGGTCCTGCACCCAGTACACCATGACGCTCCAGCATGTGGGCAAGATGTCCAAGACCACCATGGGCCACAACATCGTGCTCAGTACCACGGCGGATGCCAATGCCGTGGCGGCAGACGGCCTCAAGGCCGGTCTGGCAGCCGAATATGTGCAAGCCAATGACCCGCGCGTCATCGGCTACACCAAGATGATTGGCGGCGGCGAAACCGCAGCTTTCACCTTTGACGTAGCCAAGCTCCAGCCCGGCACGGAATACACCTATCTGTGCTCCTTCCCCGGCCACTCCTTCATCATGCGCGGCACCCTCAAGCTCGGCAGCTAAGGCCCGGTATTCACACCTGCACGCCTTGTGCATGCGCCGGATGCACAAGGCTTCTTGCCGGGCCGGGACTTGGGTGACAATGTCCGCCTGATTTCAGTCCTTACCGCCCCACACATCGCCCATGCTCCAGTACAAGACCATCCCCGTCACAGCGTTTCAACAGAACTGCTCGCTGGTCTGGTGTGACCAGACCCAGGAAGCCGCCGTGATCGACCCCGGTGGAGATCTGGAAGCCATCGAATGGGAGGTCGAGCGCCTGGGCCTGCAGCTCAAGGCCATATGGGTCACGCACGCCCATATCGACCATGCCGGTGGCGTGGCCGAGCTGTCCGAAAAGTACAGGCTCGACATCATCGGCCCCCATGAAGGCGACCAGTTCTGGATTGACGGTCTGGCCCAGCAGGGCGCCATGTTCGGCTTCCCGCCTTCGCGCAGCTTTGTGCCCACGCGCTGGCTGCACGATGGCGACTCGGTACAGATCGGCCACGAAACCCTGCAGGTGCGCCACTGCCCCGGCCATACGCCCGGCCATGTGGTGTTCCATGCGCCGCAGATTGAGCGCTGCTTTGTCGGCGATGTGCTGTTTGCCGGCAGCATTGGCCGCACCGACTTTCCCCAGGGCAACCACCAGCAGCTGATTGACTCCATCGTCCAGCGCCTGTGGCCCATGGGCGACCAGACGGTGTTCATTCCCGGCCACGGCCCGGAAAGCAGCTTTGGCCGCGAGCGCAAGACCAACCCTTACGTGGGCAACACCTGAGGCCTGAAAAGGCTTTTGCAGGCTGCGCCCCGCAAGCAGCATCACATCCTGCCCGAAATCGCTGGCGCAGTGCGCAGCTGCAAAGCGCTTTTCAGCTCAGGCACTGGCCAGTTTGCGGCTGTCACGCATTTCGCCGCGCACCACCAGCCACAGGCCCAGCAGCACCAGTGCCAGCCCCACAAAGGCCAGCCAGCCCGGCTGCTCGCCCACCACCACAATGGACAGCACAAAGGCCGTGATGGGCTCGAACTTGCTCAGCGCCACGCTGGTGGCAGCAGACACCGTGCGCAGCCCCGAGGAAAAGCACAGATAGGACAGGCCCGTGGCCACCACACCGAGGTAGATCACCACGGCCCAGCCCTGGGCATTGGTCTCGGGCACACCGCCCAGCAGCGCGGCAATCGGCAGGGACAGCAGGGCTGCCGTAAAGAACACCCAGGCGTTCACACGCGTCACGCCAGACTTGAGCACCAGCGGCTGGCTGATCACGGCATAGGCCCCATAGGCCAGCCCGGCCAGCAGACACAGCAGCAGCCCCGGCAGTGAAGCGCTCATGTCGCCGCCCTTGCCCTGCGTCATCACAAAGCCGCCGACCACACCAATGGCCGTGCCCAGCCACCACACCGCACCCGGCAGGCGGCGCTGAATGACGGCCTGCAGCAGCCCCGCCCAGACCGGGCTGGAGCCCAGTGCCACGGCCGTGCCCAGCCCAATGCCGGTGAGCTTGAGCCCGGCAAAAAAGGCCATGTTGTACGTCAGCATGCACAGCGCACACAGCAGCATGCGTGGCCAGTCCATGGGTGCCGGGCGATGGCTGCTGCCCGTGCGCAGCAGGCGGCCCAGCAACACAAAAAACAGCCCGGCCATGACCAGCCGCAGCGCCCCCACCCACAGTGGCGACATGCCTGCAGGAGCAAAACTCTGGGCCGTGCCTGTGGTGCCCCACAGCATGGCAGCGACCAACACCAGCACGACACCGTGCGCGGAAGAAGACGATTGCGACATGGCCGCCATGCTATGCCAGAACCATGCCACTTTCTGTCACACACCATGCAGCCAGCCACGGCCTGCAGTGGCGGCGTGGCTGGTCATAATGGGCAAGGCTTTTTGTTGTGCACCATGTCTGAAGAATCTTCCGCCGCCACTTCCGTTTCCACCCCCAAGCGCCGCTCCTGGGGCGCGACCCTCAAGGTCTATGCCGAACCGGCCAGCCTGCGCATGCTGGCCCTGGGTTTTTCGGCGGGTCTGCCGCTGCTGCTGGTGCTGGGCACGCTCTCGTTCTGGCTGCGTGAAGCAGGCATCAACCGCACCACCATTGGCTATCTGAGCTGGGTGGCCCTGGCCTATGCCTTCAAGTGGATGTGGTCGCCGCTGGTGGACCGCATGCCGATTCCGCTGCTCACGCGCGCGCTGGGCCGCCGGCGCAGCTGGCTGCTGCTGTCGCAGGTGATGATCATGGGCGGGCTGGTCGGCATGGCGCTGAGCGATCCGCTCACGGCCCTGAACCCCATCGTCTGGTGCGCACTGGCCGTGGCCTTTGGCTCGGCCACGCAGGACATTGCGCTGGACGCCTTTCGCATTGAATCTGCCGATACCGACCACCAGGCCGCACTGGCCGCCACCTACCAGACGGGCTACCGGCTCGCGATGATCTGGGCCGGTGCCGGTGCCCTGTGGCTGGCGGCACGGGTGCAGGGAGCAGCCACCGGCTATGTGCAGACAGCGTGGCAGGTCGCCTATCTGGTGATGGCGGCCAGCATGCTGGTGGGCGTGGTCACGGTGCTGTGCTCCAAAGAACCCAACCCGCGCCCCCTGCCCCCGTTCAAGAACCTGGCCGAATGGCTGCAAGGCGCACTGGTGGCACCGTTTGCAGACTTTATCCAGCGCTACCGCTGGCAGGCCGTGCTGGTGCTGTCGCTGATTGCCGTCTACCGCATCAGCGATGTGGTGATGGGCATCATGGCCAACCCGTTCTATGTAGACATGGGCTTCACCAAGGACGAGGTGGCTGCCGTCACCAAGGTCTTTGGCGTGATCATGACGCTGCTGGGCGCCTTTGTGGGCGGGGCCATGGCCATGCGCTGGGGCGTGATGCGCGTGCTCATGCTGGGCGCCATCCTGTCCGCTGCCAGCAATCTGCTGTTTGCCTGGCTGTCCACACGCGGCCATGACCTGACGGGGCTGACGCTGGTGGTCAGTGCCGACAACCTGGCCGGAGGCATTGCCTCGGCCGCCTTTATTGCCTATCTGTCCAGCCTGACGAATGTGCAGTACTCGGCCACGCAGTACGCGCTGTTCAGCTCCATGATGCTGCTGGCACCCAAGTGGCTGGCGGGTTTCTCCGGCCAGTTTGTGGATGCCTATGGCTACGTCCCCTTCTTTGTGGGCACGGCCTGCCTGGGTCTGCCGGTGCTGGTGCTGGTGGCGCTGGCCTCGCGGGTCAAGCTGAAGTAGTTCTTAAAAAAGAGCAGCCAGCGCTGAACCAGCAAGGATTTGAAAAACAAATTGGCTTCAAACCAATATAAATCCAGCGCTAGCAGCTCTCTTTTTTGAGCTTTCCAGTGCTTTACGCCCACTTTACGCAACAGACAAACAGCTTCTCTACACTGCCCCCTATGAGCACACATAGCCTGTTAATGATTGAAGACGATGTGCGTCTGGCCGACATGGTCAGCGACTATCTGGGCAAGAACGGCCTGAGCGTCACGCACTGTGCGGATGCCAGCTCGGGCCTGGCGCAGCTGCAGGGCGGCAGCGCATTGCCGGATCTGCTGATCCTGGACCTCATGCTGCCCGACATGGACGGCCTGGACGTATGCCGCCGCCTGCGTGCCATGCCCGGGCCTGCGGCCCAGGTGCCGGTGCTGATGCTCACCGCCAAGGGCGACCCCATGGACCGCGTGATCGGTCTGGAAATTGGCGCGGACGACTACCTGCCCAAGCCCTTTGAACCACGTGAGCTGCTGGCACGCATCCGCGCCATCTTGCGCCGCAGGGGCGATGCCACCTCCGCCGTGGCCGTGCAGGAAGCCGCCAATGTGATGCGCTTTGGCAGTCTGGAAATTGACCGCGATGCACGCACCGTGAGCGTGGGCGGCCAGCCCGCCGAACTGACCAGCTACCAGTTTGACCTGCTGGTCGCGCTGGCCGAACGTGCAGGCCGTGTGCTCACACGCGACCAGATCATGGAAGCCGTGCGCGGCCGCGAGCTGGAAGCCTTTGACCGCTCCATCGACGTGCACATGGGCCGCATCCGCGCCGCCATCGAGGCCGACCCCAAATCGCCCAAACGCATCCTCACCGTGCGCGGTGTGGGCTATGTGTTTGCCAAGCAGCAGGACTAGCCCACCCATGTTCAACGCATTCTCACAGCGCCTGTATCTGCGCATCTGGCTGGCCGTCGTCGTCGGCGTGGCCGTGCTGACGCTGATCGTGGCCTGGGCCTGGCGCGAGGCCGAGGAATACCGTATCCGCGACCAGGCATCCCCCACCGCCATGGCGCGTGAAATGCGCATTACCGACAGCTACGGCCAGCTGCTGTTCCAGGGGCCTTTCGAGCGCATCCGCAACCATGACAACGATGTGCCGCGCTTTGCCATTGCCACGGCAGACGGGCAGATCTTTTACCTGGAGATGTCTCCGCGCCAGCCCAGCAGCGGACGCCCCAGCGGGCACCGTCCGTCCAGCAATGATGTCTGGGCCTTCTGGATGCAGCCGCCGTTTGGGTTTCTGTGGCTGCTGGGGCGGGTGGGCGTAGCCGTGGCGATTGGCGTGTTCCCCATCATCCGCCGCCTGCTCAAGCGTCTGGAAAACCTGCAGCGTGGCGTGAAACGCTTTGGCGATGGCGACCTGACCGTGCGCGTGCCGACCGAAGGCAAGGACGAAGTGGCCGATCTGGCGCGCCAGTTCAACGCAGCCGCCAGCCGCATTGAAGAGCTGGTGCAGTCGCACAAGTCGCTGCTGGCCAATGCCTCGCACGAGCTGCGCTCGCCGCTGGCACGCATTCGCATGGGGCTGGAGCTGATGGGCGATGATCCTGCCGTCGCCAAGGCCAAGACCGAGATCCAGCGCAACATCAATGAGCTGGACCAGCTGGTGGATGAAATCCTGCTGGCCAGCCGCCTGGAGCAGCCCGATGTGGATGTGGGCAGCACCGAGCCCGTGGATCTGATCGGACTGTCTGCCGAAGAATGCTCCCGCGTGGATGCCGATCTGGATGTGCGTGCCACCGAAGGTGTGGAGGTCAAGGCGATTGCCAAGCTGGTGCGCCGCGCCGTGCGCAACCTGCTGGAAAACGCGCGCCGCTACAGCACGGGGGACATCCAGCTCATCCTCTCGCGCGAAAGCGATATGGCCGTAATCCGTGTCGAGGACTTTGGCCCGGGCGTGCCCGAAAACCAGCGCGAGCGCATCTTTGAAAAGTTCTACCGCCTGCCCGGCGCCAGCGAGCGCTCTGGCGGCGTGGGCCTGGGCCTGTCGCTGGTGCGCAGCATTGCGCAGCGCCACGGTGGCAGCGTGGTCTGCGAGGGCCGACTCGACGGCCAGCAGGGCGCCAGCTTTGTGCTGCGCCTGCCGTTGATGGCAGACTGAAAAATCGCTGCTGCCACCAAAGCAAAAGGGCTGCCATCTGGCTAATGCCGTTCACTTAAGGTTTTCTGACCTGTTTGATGGGATAGCGTGACGGCACTTTTTTGACCACACGGGGGCATGTTCGCCCCCGTCGCTGTTTGGGGAGCAACCTCTCACTGAGCCTT
>JAEZZU010000314.1 GCA_023418355.1 Pseudomonadota bacterium
GGCTTGCCCTGGGCGCGCACGGTGGACTTTTTCACGTTGGCAATGAAAGCGTCCAGCCCGTCATTGTTAAAGCCAAAGCGGTTGATGATGCCCTTGGCCGCTGGCAGGCGGAACATGCGGGGCTTGGGGTTGCCGGGCTGGGGCTTGGGCGTCACCGTGCCCACTTCCACAAAACCAAAACCCATGGCTGCCAGCGCGTCGATGCAGCGGGCGTTCTTGTCCAGACCCGCCGCCATGCCCACGCGGTTGGGAAACTGCAGCCCCGCCAGTGTGATGGGGTCGCTCACCTGCGGTGCCGACCACGCCATCTGCAGCGGTGTGCCCTGGCCCTTGGCCAGCATGTTCATCGTGAAGTCATGGGCCTGTTCGGCATCCATACCAAAGAGAAAGGGTCGCACGAGCGCGTAGGGGATCAGTGACATAGGGAATAATTCAAGGGATTAACCGGATTCTCTCTCATGACGACACCTCAAGCTCCTTTGTCCCAAGATGAATTGAAAACTTTGGTCGGTCAAGCCGCACTGCACTACGTGGTGCCCGGCGAGATCGTGGGGGTGGGCACCGGCTCCACCGTCAACAAGTTCATTGATGCGCTGGCTTCCATGAAGGATCAGATCAAGGGTGCGGTGTCCAGCTCCGTGGCCAGCACCGAGCGTCTGAAGGCACTGGGCATCACGGTTTTCGATGCCAACGAAGTGCAGAGCCTGTCGGTCTACATCGACGGCGCGGACGAAATCGACGGCAAGGGCTACATGGTCAAGGGCGGTGGCGCGGCACTCACGCGCGAGAAGATCGTCGCCGCGCTGGCCAAGCAGTTTGTCTGCATCGTGGACGAATCCAAGCTGGTAGCTTCACTGGGCAAGTTCCCGCTGCCCGTGGAAGTCATCCCCATGGCTGCGGCCCAAATCGCGCGCAAGTTTGAAGCCATGGGCGGCACCGCCACCATCCGCATGAAGGACGGCCAGCCGCTGGTCACCGACAACGGCCAGCACATTCTGGACGTGCGCGGCCTGAACATTACCGACCCGCTGGCGTTTGAAAGCCAGGTGAACCAGTGGCCCGGCGTGGTCACCGTAGGTGTGTTTGCCCACCAGAAGGCCAATGTCTGCCTGATGGGTACGGCCGCAGGCGTCCAAACTTTCTCTTATTAAATCGCTGGCGATTTAACCCATGCTCAACATCCTCTGGTTGGGCTTTTTTGTCGTGGCTGCCATCGCTGCACTGGCTCAATGGCTGGTGGGCGGGCAGCCACAAGTGTTTGCGCAGATGGTGCAGGCCCTGTTTGCCATGGCCAAGCTCTCGGTCGAGGTCATGGTGCTGCTGTTTGGCACGCTCACCCTGTGGTTGGGCTTTCTGCGCATCGCCGAAGAAGCCGGGGTCGTGCAGTGGCTGGCCAAAGTGCTGGGGCCGCTGTTTGCCAAACTCATGCCCGAAGTGCCACGCGGCCATCCGGCGCTGGGCCTCATTACACTGAACTTTGCGGCCAACGGTCTGGGGCTGGACAACGCCGCCACGCCCATGGGTCTGAAGGCCATGCGCGCGCTGCAGGAGCTGAACCCGAAACCAGACACTGCGACGAATGCGCAGATTCTGTTTCTGGTGCTCAACGCATCATCGCTCACACTGCTGCCCGTCACCATCTTCATGTACCGCATGCAGCAGGGCGCACCAGACCCCACGCTGGTGTTCTTGCCGATTTTGCTGGCGACCTCGGCCTCCACCATCGTGGGTCTGCTGTCGGTGGCCTTTGTGCAGCGCCTGCCTATCTTCAGTCCTGTCGTTTTGGCCTATCTGCTGCCTGTGGCGCTGGGCTTGGGCACCTTCATGGCGCTGCTCACCACGCTGAGCGCGGCGGCGCTGGCTTCACTATCTTCATTGCTCGGCAACTTTACGCTGTTTGCCTTGATCCTGCTCTTTGTCTGCATGGGCGCGTACAAGAAAGTGCCCGTGTACGACAGCTTTGTGGCCGGAGCCAAAGAAGGCTTTGATGTCGCCAAGGGCCTGCTGCCGTATCTGGTGGCCATGCTCTGCGCCGTGGGCGTATTCCGTGCCTCGGGGGCGCTGGACTATGTGCTGGACGCTATCCGCTGGTGCGTGAATTGGCTGGGCATGGATGGCCGCTTTGTGGATGCGCTGCCAACCGCCTTGGTCAAACCGTTTTCCGGCAGCGCCGCACGCGCGATGTTGATTGAAACCATGCAAAGCCAAGGCGTGGACAGCTTTGCCGCGCTGGCCGCAGCGACGGTGCAGGGCAGTACCGAAACCACCTTCTATGTGCTGGCTGTGTACTTTGGCGCGGTGGGGATTCAGAAGGCGCGGCATGCGGTGCCGTGCGCCTTGCTGGCCGAGCTGGCTGGGGTGGTGGCGGCGATTGGGGTGACTTATTGGTTTTTTGGGTAAGCATGCGATAGAGCTTTGTGGGCTTGTTTGGGCTGCATGCTTGGTTTGCTGAAGGGAGTCGGGTTTCGGCCCGACAGCCGCCTTACTTTCCTTTGCTTGCCCACCGGATCGCCGGCCGAAGCAAAGTAAGCAAAGGAAAGGGCTCCCTACTACCTGCGTCCCTTCGCTGCGCTGCGGGCAACCTGTGGTGCTCGCCTGTGGAGTGCGCCGCAGAACTCGCTACGCGCTTGGTAAGCGCTTCGCTCAGACAGCTGCGGCGAGTCAGATGGACGAAGCATGTGCGGCATGAGCCGCACATGCCACCCCACAGGCTGCGCGCCTCGGCGCAGGTAGAAGGGTGTGGGGGGCGCCAGCCGCTGGATTTCTTAATGAAATATGGTTCTGGTGCATATGCAGCAAGCGCTGGCAGCTATGAATTTGGTATTGACTCCCTCTCCCGCTTGCGGGAGAGGGCTGGGGTGAGGGGTATCAGAGCTTTTGCCGGGAAGGTTGGAAAAGATGCCAAGGCACCTCTGCATGCATCGTCTTTCGCGAGTCAAAGCGCTGTAATTCATAGATTTCTTCAAGCTGTGTCTTGCTTGTCCTATGCAGTCCTTCCCTGGATCCGCCCATTGAAGTCAGTCTGTAGCAGGCGTTGTAGTCGTTTCAAGGAGCCACTTTCAACCTCAACAACTGCCCCTTATTCTCATCCGTCAACACATACAACCACCCATCCGGCCCCTGGCGCACATCACGCACACGCTGGCCGAGGTTGGGCAGCAGGTGTTCGGTCTTCACCACCTTGTCACCATCCAGCGTAATGCGCTCCAGCCGCCGGGCCTTGAGTGCGCCGACGACCATCTGGCCTTTCCATGCGGGGTAGCGGTCTGAGGTGATAAAGGTCATGCCTGAAACGGCAATCGAGGGCGTCCAGTAATGCACGGGCTGCTCCATGCCTTCCTTGTGCGTAATGCCTTCGCCAATCTTGCCGCCGCCGTAGTTTTCGCCATAGGTAATGACGGGCCAGCCGTAGTTCTTGCCGGGCTCAGGGCGGTTGATCTCGTCGCCGCCCTGCGGGCCATGCTCATTCATCCAGAACGTGCCATCGGGCGCGAGTGCTGCGCCCTGCGGGCTGCGGTGGCCGTAGCTCCAGATTTCAGGCAGGGCGTCGCTACGGCCCACAAAGGGGTTGTCCTTGGGCACGCTGCCGTCTTTATGAATGCGCACGATTTTGCCGAGGTGGCTTTGCAGGTTTTGCGCTTCTTCCTTGAACAGAGAACGCTCGCCCAGCGTGAGCAGCAGCGTGCCGTCGGGCCGCTCCACGATGCGGCAGCCAAAGTGCAGCTGGCTGGCTTTCTTGGGGCGCTGGCTGAAGATGATTTGCAGGTTTCCCAGCTGCTTGGCATCGGCAGACAGCTGGGCCTTGGCCAGCGCCGTGCTGTTGCTGCCGTTCAGGCCGGGCTCGGCAAAGCAGAAGTACAGCGTCCGGTTGCTGGCAAAGTTGCTGTCCAGCACCACATCCAGCAGGCCGCCCTGGCCGCCGACGGCGATCTCAGGCAATCCCTGGATGGGCGCGCCCAGCGTGCCATCGGGGGCGATCACGCGCAGGCGGCCGGGGCGCTCAGTCACGAGGAATTGCCCATCGGGCAAAAAGGCCACGGCCCAGGGGTGCTGCAGGCCGCTGGCGACGACTTCGGGCCGTACTTCCAGCGCATGTGCGCTGCCAAGCTGCAGCAGTGCGGCGCACAAGAGAGTGGGGGCGGTACGCAGAAAACGGGGGGTGGCCATGGGTGCTTGTCTCCTCATCCAAACTTTGCGAACACGCAAGCATGGTGCCAGTTCTGTCAAAAACTTGGCAATGCTGGCGCCATGGCCTATGCCGCAGGTGTATAAATCCCAGTGAAATACTCTACGCCGCTTTGACGCGGCTTTTTTGTTCTTTTTTCAAGAAAGGCCCCGTATGGGAGCGCAATGGAAAGCCAAGGGCAAGGCCCTGGTTGCGGACGCCAAAGGCAAGCTGTTTGGCAAACTGGTCAAGGAAATTACCGTAGCAGCCCGCATGGGCGGTGGCGATCCTGCAGGTAACTCTCGCCTGCGCATGGCCATTGAAGCAGCGCGCAAGGCTTCCATGCCCAAGGACACACTGGACCGCGCTATCAAGAAGGGTTCTGGTGCTGGTGCCGATGCGGTCAACTACTCCAGCGTGATTTTTGAAGGCTACGCCCCCCACCGCGTGCCTGTGATGGTCGAGTGCCTGACCGACAACCCCAACCGCACTGCGCCCAATATGCGCGTGTGCTTCCGCAAGGGCCAGATGACTGCCGTGGCCTGGGACTTTGACCACGTGGGCATGATCGAAGGCGAAGCCGAAAACGGTGCCGACCCCGAACTGGCCGCCATCGAAGCGGGCGCGCAGGACTTTGAAGCGGGCGATGAAGAGGGCGTGACCCTGTTTATCACCGAGCCTACCGATCTGGACGCTGTGTCCAAGGCACTGCCTGCGCATGGCATCAAGGTGCTGTCGGCCAAGCTGGGCTACAAGGCCAAGAACCCTGTGAGCATGTCCAGCCTGTCTGCCGAGCAGCAGGAAGAAGTGCAGGCCTTCCTGGCCGGTCTGGAAAACGACGACGACGTGCAGAACGTCTTCGTCGGTCTGGTGGACTGAGGCTGTTGCTTCCCGCATGAACAAGGCTGCTTCGGCAGCCTTTGTTTTTGCTGTGTTCTGGTCTTTATAAAAAAGAGAGCTGTCAGCGTACGAATTTGCTATGTTTCAGATATAAAACTATCTGAAATCAATGATTTGCAAGCGCTAGCAGCTATGTTTTTTAAGCTGCTCGCTTTTGCAGCGCTTAAAGCGCCCATGAAAAAAGGCAAGGTGATTTCACCTTGCCTTTTTGGTGTGCACTGCATGCCGGGCTTTCAGGGCGCGGCATGCTGGTCACAGACTTAGATCACAGCGGCAATCGCCTTGCACACGTGGTCAATGTTCTTGCTGTTCAGCGCAGCCACGCACATGCGGCCTGTGTCAGTGCCGTACACGCCAAACTCGGAACGCAGACGGATCATCTGTTCCTTGGACAGACCGGAGTACGAGAACATGCCGATCTGGGTGGTGATGAAGGACATGTCCTGCTGCACGCCAGCAGCCTTCAGGCCGTCCACCAGCTTCTGGCGCATTTCCTTGATGCGCACGCGCATGCCAGCCAGCTCTTCTTCCCACAGAGCGCGCAGCTCGGGGTTGTTCAGCACAGCAGCCACCACAGCACCACCGTGTGTAGGAGGGTTGGAGTAGTTGGTGCGGATCACGATCTTCAGCTGCGACAGCACGCGTGCAGCTTCTTCCTTGTCGGAAGCCACCACGGACAGGGCGCCCACGCGCTCGCCGTACAGGCTGAAGCTCTTGGAGAAGGAGGTGGACACGAAGATGTTCAGGCCAGCAGCCACGAACTTGCCGATCACGGCACCGTCTTCGGCAATACCGTGGCCAAAGCCTTGGTAAGCCATGTCCAGGAATGCGACCAGGCCCTTGGCCTTGACCACAGCAATCACTTGTTCCCACTGCTCGGCAGTGATGTCATAGCCGGTGGGGTTGTGGCAGCAGGCGTGCAGCACCACGATGGTGCCAGCAGCAGCGGCGTTCAGGTCAGCCAGCATGCCGTCGAAGTTGATCGAGCGGGTTGCTGCGTCGTAGTAGGAATAGGTGCCCACTTCAAAGCCAGCGTTCTGGAAGATGGCGCGGTGGTTTTCCCAGCTGGGGTTGGAGATCAGCACCTTGGCGTTGGGGCTGATCTTCTTCAGAAAGTCAGCACCGATCTTCAGGCCGCCTGTGCCGCCGATGGCTTGCACAGTCGCCACGCGGCCGGACTGCACCACTTCGGAGTCAGCGCCGAACACCAGGCCCTTCACGGCGCTGTCGTAGGCAGCAATACCGTCGATGGGCAGATAGCCGCGAGCCTTGGGCTCTTCCATCATGGCTTTTTCTGCGGCTTGTACGCACTTGAGCAGAGGCAGCTTGCCGTTATCGTCGAAGTACACGCCTACACCCAGGTTCACCTTGCTAGGGTTGGTGTCAGCGGCGAATTGTTCGTTCAGACCCAGAATAGGGTCGCGGGGTGCCATTTCGACGGCGGTAAACAGAGACATGGACAGTCCTTGAGGGTAGAAATCTAACGGGCCACCCTCTGCTAACACCTGCGGTAGGCTAGAGGGTTAGCTCGCCATTTTACTCTGGGTGCACTCTATGCGCTCACGTCATAAAACCATGCAAGACGAAAATATTTCCCAGCCCCCTGCAGGACAGTTTGTGCACTTCCCGGACTCGCCGTTCGAGCTGTTTCAGCCATACCCGCCAGCGGGTGACCAGCCTGCAGCGATTGAGAAGCTGGTGGAAGGCGTGGAGGACGGCGAAGCCTTCCAGACGCTGCTGGGCGTGACGGGCTCGGGCAAGACTTTCACCATGGCCAATGTGATTGCGCGCCTGGGGCGGCCAGCCATCGTTTTTGCCCCCAACAAGACCCTGGCGGCGCAGTTGTATTCCGAGTTTCGCGAGTTCTTTCCCAAGAACGCCGTGGAGTATTTCGTCAGCTACTACGACTACTACCAGCCTGAGGCCTATGTGCCGCAGCGCGACCTGTTCATTGAAAAGGACAGCGCCATCAACGAGCACATTGAGCAGATGCGACTGTCCTGCACCAAGAGCCTGCTGGAGCGGCGCGATGTGGTGATTGTGGCCACGGTCTCTGCCATCTACGGTATTGGTGCGCCCGAGAGCTACCACCAGATGGTGATGACCATGCGCACGGGCGACCGCGTGGGCCAGCGCGATGTGATTGCGCAGCTGATCCGCATGCAGTACCAGCGCAATGACCAGGATTTCTCGCGCGGCACCTTCCGCGTGCGCGGCGACACGATTGACGTGTTCCCGGCCGAACACTCGGAGCTGGCCCTGCGCATCGAGCTGTTTGACGACGAGGTGGACAGCCTGCAGCTGTTCGACCCGCTCACCGGCCGCGTGCGCCAGAGCATTCCACGCTTTACCGTCTACCCCAGCAGCCACTATGTGACGCCACGCGACAAGGTGGTGGCGGCGGTGGAAACCATCAAGCTGGAGCTGTCCGAGCGCGTCAAGCAGCTGGTGGACATGGGCAAGCTGGTGGAGGCGCAGCGCCTGGAGCAGCGCACCCGCTTTGACCTGGAAATGCTCAGCGAAGTGGGGCACTGCAAGGGCATTGAAAACTACACGCGCCACCTCTCTGGTGCCGCGCCCGGAGAACCGCCCAGCACGCTGACAGACTATCTGCCGCGTGACGCCGTGATGTTTCTGGATGAGAGCCACCAGATGATTGGTCAGCTCAACGCCATGTACAACGGCGACCGGGCTCGCAAAATGACGCTGGTGGAGTATGGCTTTCGTCTGCCTTCGGCGATGGACAACCGACCGCTCAAGTTTGAAGAGTTTGAGCAGCGCATGCGCCAGGTGATTTTTGTCTCGGCCACCCCTGCGGATTACGAAAAGACCCATTCCGGACAGGTGGTGGAGCAGGTAGTGCGCCCCACCGGGCTGGTCGATCCGGAAATCGAGGTGCGCCCGGCTACCCATCAGGTGGATGATGTCCTGCAGGAAATTCGCCTGCGCGTGGAACAGAATGAGCGGGTGCTGATTACCGTGCTGACCAAGCGCATGGCCGAGCAGCTGACGGACTACCTGAGCGAAAACGGCGTGAAGGTGCGTTATCTGCACTCCGATATTGATACGGTGGAGCGCGTGGAAATCATCCGGGACTTGCGTCTGGGGGTGTTTGACGTGCTGGTCGGTATTAACTTGCTGCGCGAGGGTCTGGATATTCCCGAGGTATCACTGGTTGCGATTCTGGATGCGGACAAGGAAGGCTTTCTGCGTGCCGAGCGCAGTCTGATTCAGACCATTGGACGCGCGGCGCGCAATCTGCATGGCAAGGCGATTTTGTATGCCGACCGCATCACGGACTCCATGCGCAAGGCCATTGGTGAAACGGAGCGCCGTCGCGCCAAGCAGATGGCATTTAACGAAGCCAACGGAATTACGCCAAAAGCACTTGTCAAGAGGGTGAAAGACCTGATTGATGGCGTTTACAGCGAAAAAGGAGCGCGTTCGGCGGGTGAACAATTGCAAATTCAGTCTTCGAAAGACACGGGGAAGGTACTCTCCGAAGCTGAGCTGACCAAGGAAATCAAGCGGCTGGAGAAGGAAATGCTGGAGCGTGCAAAGAACCTCGAATTTGAGGCTGCGGCCCGTATTCGCGACCAGTTGGCGCTATTAAAACAAAAGCTTTTCGGAGCTTGAGCGGCCGTGGAGGGGAGTGAAGCGATAGCCTGTGGCAATCGCTGCGATGGGGTGTACCCGACCAAAATAATTGGGTTTGTGGTATACTCCTACACATTACTCAACAACAACAAAACTTCATGAAGAAGGGCTCTGCGCCTTTTGCAGGACGGAGTAAGGGCGGAGACGGTAGTCAATCCGGCAATCCGTGATTGATGTTTCTGTAACGAACAGCCTGACTGAAGGAGCTCACGATGCGTCTTACAACCAAAGGCCGCTTTGCGGTTACAGCCATGATCGATTTGGCCCTGCGCCAGAACAATGGTCCCGTTACGCTGGCAGCGATCAGTCAGCGTCAACAAATTTCGTTGTCCTACTTGGAGCAGCTGTTTGGCAAGCTGCGCCGTCATGAACTGGTGGAATCCACCCGTGGCCCTGGCGGCGGCTATACGCTGGCCCGCAAGGCTTCGGAAATTACCGTGGCAGACATCATTGTCTCCGTGGATGAACCTATCGACGCTACCCAGTGCGGCGGCAAGGAAAACTGTATGGGCGAAGCTGGTCGCTGCATGACCCACGAGCTGTGGTCGGCACTGAACCAGCGCATGGTGGAATTCCTGGATTCCGTCACCCTGCAAAAGCTCGTGGATGAGCAGCTGGCCAAGGGTGTCCAGATTGAGGACAAGCCTGTGGTGCGCCGTGCCATTTCCACAGCACCTGTGGTGAAGCCAATCCGTGTGAACGCCCCCAACTCGGTGTTTGCATTGGGCAACGTTTTTGCCAAGTCTTAACTTCAGTGCTTGAGGTGCTCTACCGGGCTTGCTCGGTAGACATGTTCGGTTTTTCGAGATGGCAGCTTCCTGAGTTGCCGCGTTGATTTCAATAGAGCCAGTCATGGACCAGACCCCACATTTCCCCATTTATCTTGACTACGGCGCAACCACTCCCTGCGATCCTCGCGTGGTGGACGCCATGATTCCATGGTTGCGT
>JAEZZU010000319.1 GCA_023418355.1 Pseudomonadota bacterium
ATAAGGCTCAGTGAGAGGTTGCTCCCCAAACAGCGACGGGGGCGAACATGCCCCCGTGTGGTCAAAAAAGTGCCGTCACGCTATCCCATCAAACAGGTCAGAAAACCTTAAGTGAACGGCATTACACCTTCGGGTGGCCTTGTTTGTTGGGTGCATGCAAAGCGGGTGAGCGCTTTGCGCAGCCAGGCTTTACGCCTCGCCCACGCCAGCCGTCTCCAGCATGCGCGCAGAGACTTCACCGAGATGGTGCAGGGTGTCGCCATAAGTCATTTCCAGCTGCGTGAGCTTTTTGAACTGGTGGCTGACGATGTACTCGTCCGTCACACCAATGCCGCCATGCAGCTGCACGGCCTGCTGGCCGACATGGCGCATGGACTGGCCCAGCTGCACGCGGGCGCGGGCGATGGCGCGGCGGCGCTGCTCGGGCGGAGCATCGAGCATCAGGCTGGCGTAGTAGCTCATGGAGCGCGCCAGCTCGAGCTGCATCTTCATGTCCGCGATGCGGTGGCGCAGGGCCTGGAAGCTCGCAATCGGCACGCCAAACTGCTTGCGCTGGTTCAGGTAGTCGGCCGTGATGCGCAGCACTTCTTCCATCACGCCTACGGCTTCGGCGCAGACGGCGGCACTGCCCACATCCACCGCCAGCTCCAGCGCCGCCAGTCCTTCGGTGGTGATCAGCGTGGCGGGGCTGTTATCGGTTTCCACCTCGGCAGCGCGGCTGCCATCCTGTGTGCCATAGCCACGGGTGCTGACGCTGGGCGCATTGCGTTCGATGAGGAACAGCGCGATCTGGCCGTCGAGCAGTGCAGGCACGAGGAAGGCATCGGCCTGGTCGCCCGCTGGCACTATGCTTTTCTGAGCGGTTAGCGCATATCCATCGGGCATTTGAGAGGCTTTTGACTCACAAACATCAAGTTTGTAGCGCGCTCGGCGCTCCTGATGTGCGAGCACGACCAGTGCTTCGCCACTCGCAATGCGTGGCAGCCATTCGGTTTTTACGGCATCGCTGCCCAACTGGCTGATCACACGGGCGGTGATCAGGCTTTGTGCCAGCGGCTCCAGCACCATGCCGCGGCCCATTTCTTCCATGACCACCATGGCTTCCACGGCACCCATGCCCATGCCGCCATGGGCTTCGGGTACGTTCAGCGCGGTCAGACCCAGCTCGGCCAGCGCACTCCAGCTCTCGCGCTGAAAGCCGCCTGCAGCCACGGCAGCGCGGCGGTGTTCAAAGGTGTAGGCTTTTTCTACCCAGCGGCGTGCGGCTTCGCGCAGTTGCTGCTGGTCGTCGGAAAAATCGAAATCCATGGTTGTGTCTCCTTCTCAGCCCAGCAGCGTCTGCGCGACGATATTGCGCTGCACTTCGTTCGAGCCGCCGTAAATCGTGGTCTTGCGGAAGTTGAAGTACGTGCCCGCCAGCGGTGCATTGCCGACGATGCCGCCGGGAAACTCGCCCTGCCAGCCGGCATACAGCGCGTCCTCGATAAAGGGCAGGCTGTAGGGGCCGGCGGCCAGCATCATCAGTTCGGTGTAGCGCTGCTGGATCTCGCTGCCCTTGATCTTGAGCAGGCCTGCAATGTCCAGCGGGTTCTTGCCGCTCTTTTCGGCGGAGAGCACACGCAGCACCAGCATTTCCAGGGCAATGATGTCCACCTCGAGCAGGGCGATCTGGTCGCGAAAGCGGCCGTCTTCCCACACGCCTTCCTGCTTGGCAATGCGTTTGAGGCGCTCCAGCTCGCGCTTGGAGCGGTTCACGTCGGCGATGTTGGTGCGCTCGTGCGCCAGCAGGTGCTTGGCGTAGGTCCAGCCCTTGTTTTCCTCGCCGATGAGCTGATCGGCAGGCACCTTGACGTTGTCAAAGAACACCTCGTTGACCTCGTGCTCGCCATCGAGCAGCTTGATCGGGCGCACGGTCACGCCGGGGCTCTTCATGTCGATCAGCAGGAAGCTGATGCCGGTCTGCGGCTTGCCTTCGGTGCTGGTGCGCACCAGGCAGAAGATCCAGTCGCCGTACTGGCCCAGCGTGGTCCAGGTTTTCTGGCCGTTGACGATGTAGTGGTCGCCCTGGCGCTCGGCGCGGGTCTTGAGGCTGGCCAGGTCGGAGCCGGAACCAGGCTCGGAATAGCCTTGGCTCCACCAGACTTCACCGCTGGCAATGCCGGGCAGAAAGCGCTGCTGCTGCTCGGGCGTGCCATAGGCCATGATGACGGGCGCCACCATCACCGGCCCAAAGGGCACGATGCCGGGGGCGCCGGCCTTGGCCAGCTCTTCGGCAAACAGGTGCTTTTGCACCGCATTCCAGCCTGGGCCGCCAAATTCCTTGGGCCAACCATAGGCCAGCCAGCCTTGTTTGCCCAGGGTCTTGGCCCAGCCTTGCAGGTCTTCGCGGCTCAGGCGCAGGCCATTGCGCACCTTGTGCGCCAGGGCCGGGTCCAGATGGGCATTGATCCAGGCACGTACCTCTTCGCGGAAGGCCTGTTCTTCGGGCGTAAATGCCAAATCCATGCGTTGCTCCTCTTGATGGCGTGCCGGCGCTGATACCCGGCTGCCTCTGAGAGCTTGCGCCCCAGCGGCCTGATACGCCACAGGGGGAATGCGGAGCAACTGTCGCCTAGGTGCCTGATGTGCGTCAGTTATTCAGGGCGTCCAGCAGCTGCTGCACCTGGGCTTCCAGCGCTTGCACGCGCGCTTCCAGTTCGGCCATGCGCGCATCCTGATCGGCACTGGCTGGGGTGCTGGCTACCACGGTGGGCAGGACGGGCGCGCCGCACAGCAGGTGTGCCCAGCGTGCTTCGCGTGCCCCGGGTGCCTTGGGCAGCAGCTGCACCAGAGGGCCGCCTTTGTCTGCGCTGCGCGACTGCAACTCGTCCAGAAAGGCTTCTACCGAGCCAGTGTCGGCAAATTTGTGCCAGCGCTCGGCATTGGTGCGCAGCTCAGCTGCTGTCTGCGGGCCGCGCAGCATCAGCAGACCCAGCAGGGCGCTGGCCTGGTTCGGTACGCCAAAGACGCGTTCAAAGTTGTGCTCCCAGCGCATGGCACGTTGACCGCTCACTTCCATCACGAGGGATCGCTCGCGCAGGCTGTCCAGTGCGCTGAGGATCTCGGCCTCACTGAGGCTCATCACCGGGTCGCGGCTGGTCTTCTGGTTGCAGCCGCTGGCCAGGCTGTTGAGTGTCATGGGGTAGCTGTCCGGCACGGTGCGTGCCTTTTCCATCAGCGTGGCAAGCACGCGTGCTTCGGTCGGGGACAGCGGGTGTTCGTGGAGGTCAATGGTCATGGCAGGGATAATCGCGGGGCAATGAAAAACATCGTGATTTTGATCTCAGGCGGCGGCTCCAACATGGCAGCCATTGTGAAAACAGCCCAGCAGCAGGATTGGGCACAGCGCTATGGTGCCCGTGTGGCCGCTGTGATCAGCAACAAGGCCGATGCCAAGGGGCTGGTGTTTGCCAAGGAGCATGGCATTGCCACCGAAGTGCTGGACCACAAGCAGTTTGCCAGCCGCGAGGCTTTTGATGCCCGGCTGGCCGAGGTCATTGACCGCTACGAGCCCGCACTGGTGGTGCTGGCCGGTTTCATGCGCATTCTCACCCCCGGCTTTGTGCAGCATTACGCAGGCCGCATGGTGAATATTCACCCTTCGCTGTTGCCAGCCTTTACAGGCCTGCACACCCACCAGCGTGCGATTGAGGCGGGCTGCAAGTTTGCGGGCTGCACCGTGCATGAGGTGACGGCGGAGCTGGACGTCGGCCCGATTCTGGACCAGGCTGTGGTGCCTGTGCTGCCG
>JAEZZU010000046.1 GCA_023418355.1 Pseudomonadota bacterium
TAAATATTACATGTTATGTATGTTGTTATATAATAATATTTAACAACTCACGATAACAATCTCTTATCGATGGTAATCTACTTCCTATGCAACCAGTAGCACCAAAAACATCGCGTGGCATTCAAGAAGCAGACGTCTGGGCTGCCGCAGACGCTTTATTGGCCGACGGCCAGAAACCCACCATTGAAAAAGTCCGTCAGCGCATGGGCCGGGGTTCACCCAATACCGTGGCTCCCATGCTGGACGCCTGGTTCGCCACACTGGGCGCACGTCTGGGGCTGAACCAGCAAACGCAGGAGCTGCGCAACTCCGTACCCAACGAAGTGCTGGAGGCTGCGCAGACGCTGTGGGGCAGTGCGCTGGAGCAAGCACGTGAGATTGCTGAGCAGGCACTGGAAACCAGAGAAAAAGCTGCAGCGCAGACGGAACAGGAATTGCAGAACCTGCAAACCAAGCTGGCGCAGCGTGAAGAAAGCCTGCAGCAGCAAAAAGAGGCCATGGATGCGGCGCTCAAGCTGGCCCATGCCCAGCGCGAAGATCTGTCTCGTCGTCTGGATGAAATGCAGCAGCAGCTGACGGAGCGCGACCAGTGGCTGGAAAAACTGCGCCAGGAAAATGCAGAGCAGCGCAAAGCCAAAGAAGCGCTGCGCGAGCAGCACTCCCGCGAGCTGGAGGCCGCAGCGCAGGAGCGCCAGCGCCTGGCTGAGCAGTTCGCCGGCAATGAGCGGCGCATGCTCTCGGAGGTCGATCGCAGCCGCCAGGAAGCAGAAAAGCTCAAAAAGCAAATGCAGGATGCCGAGCGTGCCGCCGCCGCACGCTACGAGGAGTTGCAAAACCGCCATCTGCAGACGGAGGAAGAATTGCTCTCTACCCGCGCTGCGCACATCAATTTGCAGCAGGCGCTGGACATGGCCAACGAGCGCGTGGCCGAACTCAAACTGCTGCTGCAGGCACGCGCTGCTACTCCTGCAGAGCAGACAGCGGCAGCAGAACCTGCAGCCGACAAGCAACGCAACAGCCGTTCCCTGCAGCGCAGGGCACTGACGCAACGAGCCCTGCGACTGGGGCGCAAGTCCATCTGATGGCGTAGACAGTGGAGGGCAGCCGTGCGACTGCCGTCCACTTTGATACTTTGTCCTACAGCCAGGCTGCAATGCAGCACAGCAGCACACTGGAAAATAAGCTTTTGCAGGTGATCATTCAGGCATCACCCACAACGACTTTTGGATTCCCATGACTGCTGCTGCAGCACATCCACACCCATCGCTCACATCGCTGAAAGTTCTGGTGCTCGCGGCCGGCCGGGGCCAGCGCTTTACTGCCAGCGGGGGCTGTACGCACAAGCTGCAAGCCCCATTGCTTGGCAAGCCTGTGCTGCAGCATGTACTGGATACCGTGGCTCAGGCAGGTTTGCAGGCGCATGTGGTCCGCCCATCTGGTGCAGGCACGGCGGGCATGGGCGACTCCATTGCGCTCGGCGTAGGTGCTACGCCGCAGGCAACAGGCTGGCTCATCCTGCCTGGCGACATGCCACTGGTGCGCGCATCTACTCTGCGCGAAGTCGCGCAAACACTGTTGACGCGTAAGGGCTGCGCTGCCGTGCAGCCGGTATGCGATGGCATTCCCGGTCACCCGGTCGCTTTTTCAGCGGAATGTGGCACTGCGCTGCAGCAACTCACGGGGGAGCAGGGCGCGCGTGCGGTACTGCAGCAACTGCGCAGGGAGGGCAGGGTGCTTCAACTTCCAGTAGATGACCCGGGCATCCTGCAAGACATAGACACGCTGGACGATTTGCACCGCGCACAAAAAATGCTTGCGCAAGACGTCTCGGCCTTACAGCCTTCACCACAGTAGAAAGCACCCCAGATGGACGCTGTCGACATCACCGTATTGCGCGCACTCAAGGCCTGGCGAGAAGCCGGTGAAGATGCTTTGCTGGTCACCGTCGTGAAAACCTGGGGCTCATCACCACGTCCTGTCGGGGCCATGCTGGCTGTCAGAGTGGGCGTGGAAATGGTGGGCTCAGTGTCTGGCGGCTGTATTGAAGACGATCTGTTCCAGCGTTTTACCGATATTCGCAACACGCCTGCCACCACGCTGGTGCGCTATGGGGTGAGCGCGGAGGAGGCCCATCGCTTTGGTCTGCCATGCGGTGGCACGATTGAATTGATGGTGGAGTGCAACCCCAGCCTGGAATCACTCCACGCCTTGCTCGCACATCTGGATGCTGGTGCGCTGGTGCAGCGCAAGGTAGACAGAGCGTCCGGCGCGGTCGATCTGGAGCCTGTGAAAAGCTATGTACCGCTGCAGCTGACAGAGCAGGCCATGTCGGTGTGCATTGGCCCACGCTGGCGCATGCTGCTGATTGGGGCAGGGGTGCTGGCCCAGTATCTGGCCACCATTGCACACAGCACAGGCTTTGCCGTGACAGTGTGCGACCCGCGCGCGGAGCACAACTACAGCTGGGATGAAAATCTGGCACCGCTGATGCGCTGCATGCCTGACGATGCTGTACAGACCTTCAAACCTGATTACAGCAGCTGCATTGTGACCCTGAGCCATGACCCCAAGCTGGATGATCTGGCCATTCTTGAGGCACTGGGCAGCCCGGCCTTTTACGTGGGAGCGATTGGTTCCAGACGCAATAACGAGGCCCGGCGCGAACGACTCATCGAACACTTTAACGTACCGCCGACGTTGATGCAGCGCCTCAGAGGGCCGATTGGTCTTTTCATAGACAGCAAGACACCTGCGGAAATTGCGGTCAGCATCATGGCGGAAATCATTGCCATCAAAAACGGGGTTCCGTTGCTGCCGGAAATGCAGGTCTGCATTGGCAAAACGCAGCACGAGTTACGTGCACAGATGGATGCGTAATCCAGCAAGCAATCACGGATGCCGTATTGCCCAATGCAACTTGTTGGATTTTTTCGCGCAACGTTCAATCATCCAAGACTATTCGTGTAGGAATTTTCCTGCAGATACGTAAGATTTTTAGAAGATTGCATTACACGCACAATAAAATAAACAATAAACCATTGTTTTTATTGAATTTTTAAAAATTCAACAGCCATTGATCTCACAAAAACAAGCAGCTGGCAAGGAATAAAAAGTCGCTATTTTTTGGCAAACTACCGCAGCATATAAATATTCAAGCTCCACGAATCACCCAACACGTACTTCCAATTTTCTGGAGATGTCTTGTGGTGATGCCATGACAGGGAACACAAGCAATGGCTGCAGGTTTTAGTCGCCGCGACTTTATCAAGTTAGGCACATTTGGCAGTATCACCGTGATGCTCGGGCGACTGCCCGTTACGCAGGCCACGGAGGTGCACTCAGGTCCGCAGACCAGTGAATGGATGGCTCCTTCAGGGGAAGTCAAATACCGCTGGGATGCCATACGCAAGGTCACGGGAGAGAAAGTTTTTGCCCGTGACTTCCGGGCCAAGGATCTGGCTGGCTGGCCACAGGAGCAGGCCCATGCTTTTTTCCTGAAAGCCACCGATATCGAACATAGCTTTGAAGGCATTGACCTGTCCGTACTCGGCGCAGATCTGCAACCCGACCAGCTGGTCCGCCATGAAGACATGGCGCGTGACGGTGTGGCTGTGCCAGAGCTGCAGGACCTGGGCATTGGCTTTTACGGCTACAACTTCTTGCTGCCCCAAGGCCAGACATCCCCCATGTACGGCCATCCTGTGGCCTTGCTGGTCTACAAGGACTTTGACCGCTTTGAAGCAGCCAAGCGCCTGCTGCGCTTTGACAAGAGCGTCGTCAAATACGGCAAGCACACCGGCCCCAAACCACCGCCCAACTACGGTGCGGCGCGTTATGTACGCATTGGCGGTGAGACGCCATCGTCTACACCTGCGTTCTCACCCATGCAGGATGCCGTGATCTGGGGCAATTTTGAGGGGGACACACCCGTGTGGCCCAGCCCGGATCCTGAAGGTTTTCTGGTGCCACGCTCCGTCATGCTGCGGCACCGCGGGGGTGGGGTGGTGCGTGACCCTGAACAGGTGGCCCACGAGACCTATGAACCCATGCGCCGCGGCATGGCTGCAGCCAAGGCACTGGAAGCAGAAATAGAGGCTGCACGGCAGAACCCGAACAAGCTGGTGCTGCAGCGCCAGGGCTTTTCGCAGTCAATTGACCCCAGTGCCATGGAGCCCGACAACGGCAATGCCTGGTACGACGCAGCCAGCAAAACCCTGCACATCATGATTGCAGCGCAGTCCCCCTACGAGGTGGCACGCGTGGCAGCTTTCATGATGAAGGACAACCAGCGCTTTCCTGTCGAAAAAATTGTGCTGCTGTCTGGCTCCACGGTGGGCTACGGCTCCAAGGACCACTCCATCTTTCCGTTCTACGCGATTGCTGCCTGTTTCTACGGCAATGGCCTGCCCGTGCGTCTGGCCAATGATCGCTATGAACAGTTCCAGATGGGCATGAAGCGCCACAGCATTGAGGCAGACCTGACACTGGTGGCCGATCGCACCACGGGCAAGTTTGAAATTCTCAAGGCTTTCTACAACTGCAACGGAGGAGGGCGCGCCAATTTCTCCTTCTCGGTGGCGCAGGTGGCCGCCACTGCCGGGCAGTCGATTTATTACTTACCCAAGTCAGACATGTCTGCCGCGGCGATTGCGACCGCCGCAGTGGAGGCTGGTTCCATGCGGGGTTACGGCACGATTCAAGCCATGTCTTTGACGGAGCTGCTGGTCGATGAAGTCGCCGCCGAGCTGAAGATGGACCCCATTGAGCTGCGCCGCATTAACGCACTGCGCGCAGGGGATGCCAACACCCAGGGCGCGGTACAGCTGGGCGACCCACGCAATGTGGAAATGCTGGATCTGGCAGCCAAGCACCCGCTGTGGACCAACCGCGACAAGGCCAAGGCCGCCTACGATGCCCAGCACCCGGGCAAGCGCTATGGCGTAGGTTTCGCTCAAGTCCAGAAGGACTACGGCACGGGTGCAGACACCTCGGCACTGGTGCTGGAGTTTGATGCCCAGGGCCAGATCACCATGCGCCATTGCGTGCAGGAAATTGGCACGGGCGCAACGACCGCTCAGCAAGTCATGGTGCAGCGCATGCTGGGCAAGGCACCGGACGTGACGATCTGGGGCGAAACCGACTTTCCTCAGCTGCCGCTCAAAAGCAATTTCGAGCCTTTCACCATCACGCAGGAGCAGCAGGATGCGCTCTCGCAGGACCCTTACTGGGTGCCTTGCATTCTGCCTGCGATGAGTGCCTCCAACAGCGCCTACTTTCTGGGCTTTGGCACACGACAGGCAGCGCAGTTTCTGCTCGAAAACACCATCTGGCCTGCAGCCAGGGCCATCTGGAGCAGTGGTCCTGCGGGGGGGCAGATCGCCAGCGGCAATGTGACCATGCAGGATCTGCGCGCTGTGCCCGGCGGCATTGGCGGCGGCGGCATGGCAGCCATTCCTTTTGCGGACATTGCCCGCAAAGCGCATGAGATGGGACTGGTCACCGGCGTGGCTGTCCACTGCTTCAGCCGCTGGGAATGGGCACGCGCGGACTTTGACATTCCAGGCGTTGGCAAGCGGCAGCTGCCTGTCGATGCGCTGGCTGTGCGCTATGGCGATGGAGCACCTGCAACCCTCAAGTCGCGCATGACCACAGGGGGTTATGACTTTATTGCACGCAGCCAGGTGCATTTCCCATCCGCGCAGCGCAACAACGCAGGTGTCACCACGTACACACCCGCGGCCTGTCTGGTGGAGCTGAACGTCAACACCTTCACCGGTGAAGTGCAGATCATGAGCCACCACAGCCTGCTGGACCCTGGCAGCGTCATCGTGCCCGCGCTGGTGTCTGGCCAGCAGCAGGGTGGGGTGGCCATGGGTATTGGCCATGCGCTGATGGAGGAGCTGCCTCTGTATGGCGACGGCCCTGGCAATGGCACCTGGAACTTCAACCGCTACACCTTGCCCCGCGCACGGGATGTGGCCGTCTGGACCCAGACTGCGGACTATCTGGAGCCACTGACCGAAACATCGCCACCCAAAGGCATGGCAGAGGTGGTGATGATCCCCGTCGTCGCTGCAACGGTGAATGCCATCACACACGCCATCGGTACCCGTTTTTATCGTCTGCCCGTGACCCCCACCAAAATCAAAAAGGCGCTGATGCTATGAGTTTAGAAAAACGTCCCCTCGCACTGACGATCAATGGCCAAAGCATTGGCCCTGTCGACGTTCCTGTCGGCATGCCCATGATCGACTTTCTGCATGACTACCTGAACCTGACCGGCACGCGTTTTGGTTGCGGCCAGGGTATCTGCCATGCCTGCACGGTGATGGAGCTGCGCGAAGGCAATACACCCATCGAGACACGCACCTGCGTGTTCGATGCGCATTTCTTCAATGGCAAGAAGATCATCACCATTGAGGGACAGGCCAAGCGTGACGAAAAAGGACAGGTTCAGGAGCTCACACCGGTGCAGCAAGCCTTTATCGAGCACTTTTCCTTCCAGTGCGGCTATTGCACGCCGGGTTTCGTGACCGCGGCAACCGTGTTCATTGAGTCCCTCAAGCAAAAACCCGTGCAGCGCGCTGAGCTGCGCAGCCGGATTGAGGCATCGCTGAACGACCACATTTGCCGCTGCACGGGCTATGTGCGTTACTACCAGGCGGTGGAGGATGTTGCACTGAAGACGCCTGGCTGCGTCATCGGCTGAAGGAGATGACGATGAAAAGCCATACCTTGCGCAACAGCCTGCTGGGCATTCTGATCTTGCTGATCGTCTTGTCCATTGCCGTGCTGGTTGGAGTATTTCGCAGCAGCAGCGTCGCGCCTCAGGCCAAACAGCCTCTGAGCGATGCACAGATGAACGACCTGATCCCCACGGGCCGGGAACTGGCACTGGCGGGCAACTGCATGGGCTGCCACTCGCAGGCCCAGGGGCCGATGGGGGCAGGGGGCGTGCCCATTGCCACGCCATTCGGGACACTGCACTCCACCAATATCACGCCAGACCCGACCTACGGCATTGGCAAATACACACGCGAAGACTTTCACCGCGTGATGCGCGACGGCATTGCTCCCGGCAATCGCAATCTGTATCCAGCCATGCCTTTTGTGTTCACCCACATTACGCGGCCTGACGATATCGACGCCCTGTATGCCTACATCATGAGCGTGCCGCCGATTGCGCAGCCCAATGTCGACAATACCGGCGTGTTCACCTTGCCCGTGCGTCCATTCATGAACTTCTGGGCGCTGATCAACTTTCCAGACCGTGAACCACCCACACGCCAGGGCGCTTCCGAGCAATGGCTGCGCGGAGCCTATCTGGTGGAAGGCCTGGGCCACTGCGGCTCTTGCCATACGCCACGCAACATCACCATGGGCGTGTCGTTCTCTCGCTCTCTGGAAGGTGGGGATCAGATTGACGGACTGACCGTACCCAACATCACTGCCGAGGTGCTCTCGCAGCGCGGCTTTGACGCAGCGTCGCTGAGCCAGTATCTGCGCACAGGCACTTCGGCACAGGGCACCTCGTTTGGCAGCATGTACACGGTGACGCATTTCTCCACCAGCGCCATGCAGGCGGAGGATGTGGATGCCATTGCCACCTATCTGATGACCGACAAGCAAGGCCAGCTGCTGACGGCAGCTCCTGGCCCTGAGGCATTGCCCATTGCTTCTGATCCACAGCTGCAGCCAGGCCGCCTCAGCTATATGTCCGCCTGTGCGGCATGCCACGGTGTGAGTGGTGAAGGTATTCCACATGTGGCACCGCCCATGCGTGGCAATACCGCTGTGATGATGGAAGACCCCAACAATCTGCTGACAGTCATCCTTCACGGCGTGCCTACACAAACCTTTTCCGGTAACGAGCGCATGTATGCCATGCCAGGTTTTGTGGACCGCATGAGTGCGGCGGAGATCGCAGGCCTTGCCACCTGGATGCGTGCGCAATGGGGTGCTCAGGACAAGGCCGTGACCGAAGAGCAGGTGCAAAAAGTCATTCCCAAGACTTACGACTGAAGCGCATCGCGACGTTGAGCAAACAAGCCGTGCTGTGAGCCATCTCAGCACGGCTTTTTCATGCCTGCGGCACGTACTGCAGAGGGCTTTGTTGCACAACTCTTTTTGAGACCGAACCTCCCCCAGCCCCAGACGTAGTTATGCCACGACCATCGTCTGGGGCGTACCCAGCTCGGTAAATCGATTGAGGATGGATGCACGAACATTG
>JAEZZU010000066.1 GCA_023418355.1 Pseudomonadota bacterium
CGACAATATCCTTAGTCAGGGGCTCCAGTTACCCCTTGACATCAGCATTTCAGCTGGGGACCCCACTCGCCAACCCAAGCGATCCGGCTCCCAACTCCTGTGAATCTCATCCGCCTACGACTGGCTCGGCAACCCCCGGTTGCTGCGAAAGGCTGATACCCTGCGCCCGGATGGGCGTAATCGACAACAATGACATTTGAAGAACTGAACTTGGCACCAGCCATTGTGAAGGCGGTGCTGGAACAGGGTTACGAAAACCCAACCCCCATTCAGGCACAAGCGATTCCTGCTGTGCTGACAGGCAAAGACCTCCTGGCTGGTGCACAAACCGGTACAGGCAAAACCGCCGCCTTCTCGCTGCCTATCCTGCACCGTCTCACACAGGGTGGCACACAGCGCCCCGCAGGCGGCATTCGCGCACTGATCCTCACCCCTACCCGTGAGCTGGCTGCGCAGATTGAAGAAAACATCCGCTCCTACGCCAAGTACCTGGACATCACCACCGCCGTGATCTTTGGTGGCGTAGGCATGAAGCCCCAGATCGACCGCATCAACAAACGCGTAGACATTCTGGTGGCAACCCCCGGCCGTCTGCTGGACCTGGAGCAGCAAGGCTTCATGGATCTGTCCAGCGTAGAAGTGCTGGTGCTGGACGAAGCCGACCGCATGCTGGACATGGGCTTCATCCACGACGTGAAGAAGGTGCTGGCCCTGGTGCCCAAGGACAAGCAAAGCCTGCTGTTCTCGGCCACCTTCAGCGATGAGATTCGAGCCCTGGCCAACAACCTGCTCAAGAACCCCGAGAGCATCCAGGTCACGCCCCGCAACACCACGGTGCAGCGCATCAAGCAGGTCATCCACCCTGTGGGCCGCAACAAGAAAAAAGATGTGCTGCTGCACATCATTCAGGAAAACAACTGGAGCCAGGTGCTGGTGTTCACACGCACCAAGTTCGGTGCCAACCATGTGGCCGAATTCCTGACCCAGAACGGCATCTCTGCCATGGCGCTGCACGGCAACAAGAGCCAGAGCGCACGTACACAGGCGCTGCTGGGCTTCAAGACCGGCGAACTGCGCGCACTGGTGGCTACCGACATTGCAGCCCGCGGCATTGACATCGACGAGCTGCCACACGTGGTGAACTACGAAATCCCCAACGTGCCTGAAGACTACGTGCACCGCATTGGCCGTACTGGCCGCGCCGGTCGCGAAGGCTATGCCGTGAACCTGGTGTGCATGGACGAAGAAGGCTTCATGATGGAGATTGAGCGCTTTACCAAGCAGGAAATCCCCGTGGTTCCCATGCCCGAATTTGGACCTGAGCCAGGCGAAAAGGCCGAGCCCATCGCCATGGGCCGCCAGACTATCTGGGGCGGCGCCGGCAAGCCCCCCAGCCGCGAAGTCATGCAGGCCGCCGCACGTGCTGCACGACAGGAAATGATGGAGCGCATCCGCACCACCAAGGCTGCCCAGGGTGACCGCGCAGGCCGTGGTCGCCGCAACCCACGTAGCGAAGCTGTTGCACCCGATGCAGAAAACGGCGCGCCACTGGAGCAGGCACCTCGCCGCAGCAACGGTCCACGCCGTGCGCCTCGTCAGGGCATGGCACCACGCCATCGCCAGAACGAAGTCGCCAGCTTCGAGCCAGCCACCGACATCCAGGCCGCTGACGCTGCTGTTGCACTGTCTGCGGAGCAAGGCGACCGTGGTGATCGCGCCGAGCGCGACGCACAGCCTCGCCGCCGCAATGGCCAGGGCTACAACCGTTCGCGCCAGCGTCCTTCGCGCGACAACCCACGCAGCGCTGCGCCCGCAGAAAGCCAGCCAGCACGTCCTGCACGCGCACCCCGCCCTGCACGCAATGCCTATGGCGATGAACCGCTGAGCCGCTTTGAAGACCAGCCACCACGCCCCAACGCACACCTGGGCACCCAGCTGGGCAATCCCGTCACCCGCGCGCCTCGTTCGCACAGCAGCGGCCAGCCTGACCCCACGCTGACCAGCATCGACCTGATGATGGAACGCCCACGCCGCGGCAACGGTGGCGGCTTCCGCGGTGGCAATAGCGGCGGCGGCTTCCGCGGCGGCAACAACCGTCGTGGCGGCAACGGCGGCGGCTTCAACCGCTAAGCCCCCACAGCCGCTGCGCCAGTTTCTGCCTACGGCGGGACTGGCGTCTGCGGCAGCCCTGGTGCAGTGGCACGCATCGTAAGATGCTCACGATCAGGGCTACACCGCCTGCAAAGCCAGCTCGCCATCGCGCGACCGCAGGGCATCTTTTCTCGGTTTTCTACGGACTACAGCACCATGACCAAGCACCACGCCACCGTCTTTGCGCCGTCTCTGTCTCTGGAACGCACAGGTCACGCTCTCTACACACACGCATCACGCTGGCTGCTGGCTGGCTCGGTACTGGCACTGACGGCCTGCACCAGCACACCCTTGCCGGAGTGGACCCCACGCAGCAGCACGGGCAGCACCGCCCCTGCCACAAGCAGCACATCGACCACGGCCACCACTGCGCCCGAAGCACCCGTAGTCAGCGTGGCACCGATTGCCAACAACACCCACGTACAGGCCCTGCCCTACAGCGCGTCCGTGGCAGCACTTTTCCCCGATCCTGCCGAGCGCTACAGCACCCCTGGCCTGTCCGACAGCCGCCTGCAGTTCACCACCAACAGTGAACTGGCCGAACTGCTGCGCGAGCTCAGCGCCGCCAGCTTCAATGGCAGTGTGCGTCTGGGCCTGCTCAGCAGTGGCAATGCACAAAGTGGCAGCCCCATCCATGCATTGGTGGCCACAAAAGGCCCGTCCATCAGCCCACAGGCGCTGGATGACAGCGGCCGCCCCACCGTCATGATCGTGGCGGCGCAGCAAGGCACCGATGCAGCAGCCACCGAAGCCACCCTGGCCATTGCCAAGGAACTGGGTGATGGCGGCCTGCTGGAGCCCCTGCTCAACAAGATCAACATCATCCTTGTGCCCCGCGCCAACCCTGATGGCTTTGCCAATGGCACAGCCACCACCGCCGACGGCACGGACCTGACCCAGGATCACCTGGCGCTGCAAACCCCCGAAGCACGCTTTCTGGCCAAGCTGGCCCGTGACTACCACCCCAGCGTGCTGCTGGATGCCGGTGAATTCGCAGCCATCGAGCCCACACGCCAGCGCTTTAACGCCGTGCGTGCCAACGACATGGGCCTGCAATACGCGGTAACACCCAACGGCCACGAATTCATCACCAAGGCAGCGCGTGAATGGATACACCAGCCCGCCATCCAGGCCCTGGAGCAGGCGGGCCTGCGCGTAGACTGGGCGTTTGAGGCGGCCGACGAGAACGCCGACAACGGCTATGCCATGGCCAGCATCAACCCGACGACGCTGAGCAATGCCTCGAGCCTGAAAAACATGGCCAGCATGGTGACTGACAGCCGAGGCAGTGACCTGCGCCGCACCCACGTGCAGCGCCGTGTGCACGGCCATGTACAGGCCATGAATGCCGTCCTGCAAAGTGCCGCCAACCATGCTGACAACCTGAAAAAGGTGGACACGTTCGTAGTGCGTGATATTGCTTCACAGGCCTGCCGCGGCAAGCTGATCGTGCAGGCACAGCCCACTGCCACGCAGCGCGACATCACCGTCGTGGACATGGACACCGCACAGCTGCGCCAGCAGCCTGTGGCCTGGAGCGACAGCCTGCAGCTGAGCCAGCCCCGCACGCGCAACCATGCCTGCGGCTACTGGCTGTCAGCCGATGCCATCCCCGCCATTGAGCGCCTGGGCATGCTGGGCGTGAATGTGCAGCGCGTGGCTGAACTCTCCAGCCTCGATGCGGAAACGTATCAGGCCAGCGAAGACAATGGCCCCATCCACCTGCAGCGCAACAGCTTTGAAGCCCCACCCGGCAGCTATTACGTGAGCATGAACCAGCCGCTGGCCTACCTCGCAGCAGCTGCGCTGGAGCCTGACACCCCCTACAGCTTCTACAGCGCGGGCGTGCTGAAGGATCTGGACAAGGTGGCACGTGTCGTAGCCCTGCCCCAGATCGTTTTTGACGAAGACTAGGCTGCACAACGCCAAAACCCGCGCTCAGTCACGGTATGATTGAGGATTGTGAGACCGGAAGCGGCGGCGTTAGCTCAGTCGGATAGAGCAACAGCCTTCTAAGCTGTGGGTCACTGGTTCGATCCCAGTACGCCGCGCCATTTCCTTCAAGCCGCTGAATGCCTAGCTTCAGCGGCTTTTTCTTTGCACAAAAAAGAGAGCGGCTAGCGCTGATAAATTGGGCTTTTCAGATATGAATGTCTTGAAAAGCCTGATTTCACAAGCGCTAGCCGCTCTCTTTTTTGAGAAGCAGCCCTGCGGATTAGCGGCTGGCAGTCAGCGTATGGCCCGATTCCAGCCAGCGACGCACGCGCTCGGCATCGGCCTGACGGCTGTATTTGCCCATGGAGTCCAGGAACACCATGATGAGCTTGCGCCCTGCCACTTCAGTCTGCATCACCAGGCAGCGGCCAGCTTCGGAGATATAGCCGGTCTTTTGCAGACCGATCTCCCAGCGCTCGCTCTTGACCAGGCTGTTGGTATTGTTGAACTGCAGCACGCGATTGCCCACGGTCACTGTCCGGCTGGGCGTCGTGGAGAACTCGCGCATGATGGGGTTGGCGTGCGCCACATTCACCAGCGTAGCCAGGTCATGCGCGCTGGACTGGTTGCGGCTGGACAGCCCCGTGGGTTCCACATACTGGGTTTCTGCCATGCCCAGCAACTTGGCCTTGTTATTCATCAGCTGCACAAAGTGCTGCAGCCCACCGGGATAGGTGCGCCCCAGCGCATGCGCTGCACGGTTTTCGCTGGACATCAGCGCCAGATGCAGCATCTCGCGCCGCGTCAGCTGCGTACCAACGCGCAGACGTGAGCTGCTGTGCTTTTCAGTGTCCACGTCGTCCTGGGTGATGGTCAGCACCTCATCCATGGGCAGACCCGACTCAGCAATCAGCAAGCCCGTCATCAGCTTGGTGATGGAAGCAATGGGCAGCACGGCATGGTCGTTCTTGCTGAACAGCACTTCTTTGGTGTCCTGATCGAGCACCAGCGCCACGCTGGACTTGAGCTCCAGCGGATCAGACACCTTGTGCAAACCCGCCAGCTGCCCAAAGGAAGGACGCGCCACTGCCACCGCAGCTGCACCGGCAGCAGCAGCCTTTACCGCACGCGTTGCCGTCGCGTTTTTGCGTGCAACTTTCTTGTTGGTGCTGGCTTTGGTCAGGCGTGCCGCCTGTGTCTTCTTGCCGGCCGTGGCTTTTGTCTGTGCCACGGTTTTCTTTTGCGCTACAGCTTTTTTCTGGGCTGTGGTCGTCTTCTTGGTCGTTGCCTTCTTGCCAGCAGTCTTCTTGGCTTTGTTCGCTGATGCGCTGCTGGCCTGCTTCTTGGTCGGAGCTTGATTGGCTGCGTTTGCGGCTGGTGCAGCCAAGGCGCAGCTCAAAGTAAAGAAAGCCAGCAATCTGGCAATCCGATGAGATGCAAAAAAGGATCGGTAGTGCATGCAGCGGTGCTCCGAACTACAAATAACAATGATGTGTCCACCCCTACCTTAAAAAAGTCTTTTTATTTACGGGAAAAGCGACCTTTTTGCAGTAATTCACGAAATTATAGGCTTGCCAGTACCGTTTGTAGCACGTAGTTAGCACTCATTTTCAATTATTTGAGAGCACACAAAGCAAGCGGCATCAAACTTTGCAAGTCTGATGCCGCCGGTGGGCCGGTTGCATTTCACAATCCGGCAAGTCAGTCGCCGAGCGGTTTTGCACTGCACGTGCAAAAACCGCTGGCTCCGGGTACTTACGCTGCCTGGGTCTGAACAGGCACAGCGCGACGCACACCCGACAGGATGGCGCGGATCGAGGCAGACACGATGTTGGCATCCATGCCCACGCCGTAGACCGTGAGGCTGTCATCCACTCGCACTTCCACATAGGCCACAGCCTGTGCGTTGGCGCCTTCGCCCACTGCGTGCTCGGAGTAGTTCATCACGCGCACGCTGTGACCGGTGGCTTCAGACAGTGCCTGCACAAAGGCGTCGATAGGACCGGTGCCCTGACCCTGCAGCACGCGCTCCTGACCATTCCATTGCAGCTTGGCAGTCAGGTTCACCACACCATCGGTTTCTTCGATGCGGTACTGGGGCGCCTGCTGTGCATCCAGACCAAATTCCTTGCGGAAGATCTTCCACAGATCAGGCGCAGTGAACTCGGTACCCAGCGCATCCATTTCGTGCTGCACGACCTGCGAGAACTCGATCTGCAGGCGACGAGGCAATTGCAGGCCGTATTCGGCTTCGAGCAGGTAGGAGATACCGCCCTTGCCGGACTGGCTGTTCACGCGGATCACCGCCTCGTAGCTGCGGCCCAGATCCTTGGGGTCGATAGGCAGGTAAGGCATGTCCCAGATATCGCTTTCCTTGCGGGCAGCAAAGGCCTTCTTGATCGCATCCTGGTGCGAGCCCGAGAAGGAGGTGTAGACCAACTCACCGACATAGGGATGGCGGGGGTGTACGGGCAACTGGTTGCAGTACTCAACCGTAGCACGGATGCCGTCGATGTCCGAGAAGTCCAGACCAGGATGCACGCCCTGTGTGTACATGTTCAAGGCCACGTTCACCACGTCCAGATTACCGGTGCGCTCACCGTTGCCGAACAGGCAGCCTTCGAGGCGGTCCGCACCCGCCAGCAAGGCCATTTCTGCGGTGGCCGTACCAGTGCCACGGTCGTTGTGTGGGTGTACCGACAGCACGATGGAGTCACGTCGCAGCAAGTTGCGGTGCGTCCACTCCACCATGTCGGCAAACACATTGGGGCTGGAGTGCTCCACGGTGGTGGGCAGGTTGATGATGCACTTCTTCTCAGGGGTGGGCTGCCAGACTTCAGTCACGGCATCGATCACGCGCTTGGAGAATTCCACTTCGGTGTCGGAATACATCTCGGGCGAGTATTCGAAGGTCCAGTCAGTTTCTGGGTATTCCGCTGCGATGTCCTTGAACAGCTGGGCATTGCTGCGCGCCAGTTCCACGATCTCGTCTTCGCTCATGCCCAGCACCACGCGGCGCATCACAGGCGCAGTGGCGTTGTACAGGTGCACGATGGCGCGAGGCACACCTTCCAGCGCTTCAAAGGTGCGGCGCACCAGGTGTTCACGCGCCTGGGTCAGCACCTGCACGGTCACGTCATCGGGAATGCGCTTTTCCTCGATGAGCTTTCGCATGAAGTCGAACTCGATCTGCGAGGCCGAAGGAAAGCCCACTTCGATTTCCTTGAAGCCGATCTTCACGAGTTGCTCGAACATGCGCATCTTGCGCTCGATGTCCATGGGCTCGATCAGCGCCTGGTTGCCGTCGCGCAAGTCCACGCTGCACCAGACGGGGGGCTTGCTGATGGTTGCGTCAGGCCAGGTACGGTCGGTCAAACGAACAGGTACAAAAGGACGGTACTTGCTTGCGGGGTTCTGCAACATCGACATAGGAGCTCTCTTTCGTGATTCAAGAAAATTTGGCCTGGTCCCCAGCAACCCAAACAAAAAAAGGCCCGTCGCT
>JAEZZU010000083.1 GCA_023418355.1 Pseudomonadota bacterium
CTCCATCCTGTCGCCTGCTCAAGTGCTTGTCAGCGTTGATGCCACCAGCAAAAAACGCGCTTTTGAAGAAGCGGGCCTCTTGTTCGAAGGGCTGCATGGCCTGCCCCGCGCATTGATCACCGACAGCCTGTTCGCACGCGAACGCCTGGGCTCCACGGGCCTGGGACACGGTGTAGCCATTCCGCATGGACGCATCAAGGGTCTGAAGACCCCCATGGCAGCGGTTTTCCAGCTGGCACGCCCCATCGGCTTTGACGCACCGGATGAGCAGGCCGTACAGCTGCTGATCTTCCTGCTGGTGCCTGAAGCCGCCACACAGCAGCACCTGGAAATCCTGTCCGAGATTGCCGAGCTGCTCAGCGACAACCATCTGCGTGAGTCCCTGAAGACAGCGGACAACGCCGAAGCCCTGTACCAGCTGATCGTCGACTGGAAGTCGGCCACCGCCGCTTCCTGAGCGCGCCTGCTGGCCAGCGCCCCACTGCCACGCCTTTTTTGTCTGCTGCTCCATGCGCCATAAAGCCATCAATGCCAACCGCCTGTTCGAAGCATTTCGCGACTCCCTGAACTGGGAATGGCTGGCTGGCATGGGGGCTTCCGAGCGCCGCTTTGACGAAATGGCCGTGCGTTCGGCACGTTCGGGCGCAGACCTGGTCGGCTACCTCAACTACATCCATCCCTACCGCCTGCAGGTTCTGGGCGAGCGCGAAATCGCCTACCTGAGCAACGCGACGGACGAAGACTGCGCCCGCCGCGTAGGCCGAATCGTCAAGCTCGAACCTCCTGTGCTGGTGCTCGCAGACGGACAGACCGCGCCCGCAGCCTTGATTTCCATGTGCGAAAGCGCAGGCATTCCCATGTTTGCGACCAGAGAGGCGTCTGCCTTTTTCATCGACGTGCTGCGCGCCTACCTGTCCAAGCACTTTGCCGACCGCACCACCATGCACGGCGTGTTCATGGACATTCTGGGCATGGGTGTGATGATCACGGGAGAGTCCGGGCTGGGCAAGAGCGAGCTGGGGCTGGAGCTGATCACCCGCGGCAATGGTCTGGTGGCCGACGATGCCGTAGACCTGTACCGCATCAACCAGACCACCATCGAAGGCAAATGCCCTGAACTGCTGCAGAACTTGCTGGAAGTGCGCGGCATTGGTCTGCTGGACATCCGCGCCATCTTTGGCGAGACGGCCGTGCGCCGCAAGATGCGCCTGAAGCTCATCGTGCATCTGGTGCGCAAGGAAACCATGGATCGGGAGTACGAACGCCTGCCGCAGGAGCCACTGACACAGGATGTGCTGGGCATTCCTGTGCGCAAAGTGGTCATTCCCGTGACCGCAGGGCGCAATATCGCCGTGCTGGTGGAAGCAGCCGTGCGCAACAGCATCCTGCAGCTGCGCGGTATTGATACCTATGCCGAGTTCGTCGAGCGCCACCGCCAGGCCATGGAACGCGACATGGGCAGCCGAAGCTCTTACTGAGCACGCCGCTTAAGCACCCCGCAACAAAAAAGGCATCCGCATGGATGCCTTTTTGCATGGATACAGGGCCTTGGCTCTGCTGTTAGCGCTTGGTCGTACGGGCTACGCAATCCGCACACTGGCCATAGAGCGACATGGAGTGGTCCTGAATCTGCCAGCCCATCTGCTCCGCAATCAGCTGCTGGCGCTTTTCAATCTCAGGGTCATAAAACTCTTCAACCTTGCCACATGCGGTGCAGACAAAGTGATCGTGGTGCTGGCCTTCGTTGAGCTCATACACCGCCTTGCCACTTTCAAAATTGCTGCGCAGCAAAATGCCTGCCTGCTCAAACTGCGTCAGCACGCGGTACACGGTTGCCAAGCCAATATCCGAACGCTCATCGAGCAGCACACGAAAAACATCTTCTGCGGTCATGTGACGCTGCCTGCCAGTCTGGAAAATTTCCAGAATCTTCAAGCGGGGCAATGTCGCTTTCAGACCTGTACTTTTGAGCTCTTCAATGTTTTTCATGTCGTACGTGAAAAGTGGCAGTTGGCACAAGCTTACGACAGCTCATACCGAACACAAAACTATGGTTTTCGCATGCAGCAAAACATGCTCAGGCCTGAGCAAAACCTACCGCTACAATGGGGCAAATCATATCCCTTGCTTATTACCCATGCATGTACAAGCTCGTTACCGCCTGCAGTTGGGACTGACGCTGTCTCTCGCCGCATTTTTGGCTGCTTGTAGCAGCGTCAGCGAAACCACTCGCAACGCCATGAGCGCAATCACCCCCTATAAAGTGGAAGTGGTGCAAGGCAACTTTGTCTCGCGCGAACAGGTACAAGCCCTGCAGCCCGGCATGAGTCGCCAGCAGGTGCGCGAAATTCTGGGCACACCGCTGGTGACCAGCGTGTTCCATGCAGACCGCTGGGAATATGTGTTCACCATCAAGCGCCAGGGCGTGGAAGCACAGAACCGCAAGCTGACCGTGTTCTTCGATAACGACCGCTTCGTGCGTGCCGAAGGTGATGAAATGCCTTCCGAAGACGAGTTCGTGGCCTCGCTGGGCAACAGCAGCAAGAAAATCAAGGTGCCGCAGCTGCAGGCCACCGAGGAGCAGCTGGCCAAGCACAAGCCCACATCCAAGGCCGACGCCCCTGCTGCCCAGGAAGCTGCACAGCCCCGCAACAGCTACCCCCCTCTGGAACGCAATTACTGACGCCCTTGCGTCTTGTGTACCAGCCGCTCAGCGCATGGCAGCTCGAGCGGCTGCGTCTGTTTGACCTTTCGATGGATTTGTTATGACCGCACCCTCTTCTTCTCCTTTGCGCGTGGCAGTGGCCGGAGCTTCTGGCCGCATGGGTCGCATGCTGGTGGAAGCCATCCAGAACAGCGCAGACTGCACGCTGACTGCAGCACTGGACCTGCCCCACAGCCCTGCCATCGGCACCGATGCAGCCGCCTTTCTGGGCCAGACCAGTGGCGTGCTGATCGAAAGCGACCTGCAGTCTGCCCTGTCCAAGGCTGACTTTCTGATCGACTTCACCCGTCCCGAAGGCACCATGGCCCACCTGGCCGTATGCGCAGAGCTGGGTGTGAAGGTGGTGATCGGCACGACCGGCTTTACCGAAGCGCAGAAGGAGCAGATCGCTGCCTACGCACAGAAGACCGCCATCATGCTGGCACCCAATATGAGCGTGGGCGTGAACGTGACACTGAAGCTGCTCGAAATGGCGGCGAAGGCACTGAGCACAGGCTACGACATTGAAATCGTCGAAGCCCATCACAAGCACAAGGTGGATGCGCCATCGGGCACGGCCATCAAGATGGGTGAAGTGATTGCCGAAGCCCAGGGCACCAAGCTGGAAGACCGCGCCGTGTACGAGCGCTTTGGCCACACCGGCGAGCGCAAGGAAAACACCATTGGTTTTGCCACCGTGCGCGGCGGCGACATCATTGGCGACCACACCGTGCTGTTTGCCGGCACGGGCGAGCGCGTGGAAATCTCCCACAAGTCCAGCAGCCGCGCAGGCTATGCCGACGGCAGCCTGCGTGCCGTCCGCTTTCTCGCAGGCCAGACTACCGGCCAGTTCGACATGTTTGACGTGCTGAACCTGCGCTAAGACACGCGGCTTCGCCGCACTTCACCACAAAAAAAGGCGCTGAACAGCGCTAATGCCGTTCACTTAAGGTTTTCTGACCTGTTTGATGGGATAGCGTGACGGCACTTTTTTGACCACACGGGGGCATGTTCGCCCCCGTCGCTGTTTGGGGAGCAACCTCTCACTGAGCCTT
>JAEZZU010000116.1 GCA_023418355.1 Pseudomonadota bacterium
GGTGTCGCCACCGTCAGGACCTAAACCTGGTGCGTCTACCAATTTCGCCACCCGCGCGGTCTTGATAACTGCAGACTTTTGACCAGTCTGCGTCATAGGTCAATCCAAGATTCTAACGCCGAAAATAGCCCTCAACGATTTCATGCTTCATTTTTTCTTGTGCAAGCACAATTGCGCGACATCGATTGAAAAGGGGTCAATACACGGCAAAACCTCACCCCTGACACTTTGTGAAATGCCTTGAATGACGTACGGCAAATCGCAGGACAATGGGGCGGTGAAAGCATCTTCCCCACCACCGGTGCAGGCAGCACCTGTCACCCACTACGAGAATTTTCCCGTGGCATCCTGGCTGTGCCCGGCTGCGCTGCGCCCGCCGATTGCGGCCATCTATGCCTTTGCACGCACGGCCGACGACATGGCCGACGAAGGAGATGCCAGCCCCGCGCAGCGCCTGAGCGAACTGCATGACTATCGACAGGAGCTGCATGCCATCGCCCAAGGCCACACACCACAGCCACGCTGGGCCGCCATCTTTGCTCCACTGCAGTACCAGCTGCAGCACTGGCAGCTGCCCGTACACCTGCTCGACGATCTGCTCAGCGCCTTCATGCAGGACGTTGCCAAGACCCGCGACCAGGCCACCTATGCCAACCGCGCAGAACTACTGGACTACTGCAGACGTTCGGCCAATCCGGTCGGCCGCCTGCTGCTGCACCTGTACGGCGTACATGACGACGAAGCCCTGGCGCAAAGCGACGCCATCTGCTCCGCGCTGCAACTGATCAACTTCTGGCAGGACTTGAGCGAAGACATTCCTCGCGGCCGCCACTACATCACCGATGCAGACTGCACGCAATTCCATGTCAGCCGCAGCCAGCTGAATGCTCAGCGACTCACCCCGGACATTCAAAATCTCATCGCCAGCAACACGGCATGGGCCAGAGCGATGATGGAGCAAGGTGCACCGCTGGTGCACCGCCTGCCCGGGCGCATCGGCTGGGAGCTACGCATGGTGGTGCAAGGCGGCCTGCGCATACTGGACAAAGTACAAGCCCAGCAAGGCCACAACCTGCACACACGCCTGACGCTGCATAAAGCGGACGTCGCACGCATGCTCTGGCGTGCTCTGTGGATGTAGAGCGAACCCAACCCAAAACAAAATGCCAGCACAAGGCTGGCATTTGCGGGAGCAGGCTATCAAACTGCTTGGATCAGGACTGCGCTAGCGCAGGCACATCCTGAGCACCCGTCACGCGAGCACCGCCCATGCTGGCAGGCTGTCGATAGGTACTGACATAAGCCTTGGAAGCATTGCCATGCTCCAGAATGAACTGCGCAGACATCTGTGCCATCTGATTGGCCTGATCCTGCAGCGCGGTAGAAGCCGCTGAAGTTTCCTCCACCAAGGCGGCGTTCTGCTGCGTCACGTCATCCAGATTGGCAACCACATCGTTGATCTGCGCCAGCCCCTTGGACTGCTCGCGACTGGCTTCTGCAATTTCCTGCACGATGGAAGCCAGACGCGCAATGCTTTGCACGATGTCCTGCATGGTCTCGCCTGTGCGGTGCACCTGCTCGCCACCGGCACGCACACGGTTGACGGAGTCCTGAATCAGCGTCTTGATTTCCTTGGCAGCTTCTGCTGAGCGCCCGGCCAGCGCACGCACTTCGCTGGCCACCACCGCAAAGCCACGACCTTGCTCCCCCGCACGCGCGGCTTCCACCGCAGCATTGAGTGCCAGGATATTGGTCTGGAATGCAATGGAGTCAATCACACCAATGATGGCCTCAATCTGCTTGGCCGAGTGGTTGATGTCTTCCATGGTCGTGACCACTTGCGACACCATGTCGCCACCGCGCTCTGCCACCTGGGTCGCGTCGCGTGCCAGCTCGCTGGCGCGAATGGCACTTTCTGCATTGTTCTGCACCGTACTGGACAGCTCTTCCGTAGCTGCTGCAGTCTGCTGCAGCGAAGAAGCCTGCTGCTCCGTGCGCGTGGACAGGTCAGATGTACCGGCTGCCACCTGGGTGGATGCTCCGGCAATGGCATCGGCAGCGCCACGCACCTTGGAGATGATGTCGTGCAGGTGGGTGCGCATCTCTTCCATCTGCACCAGCAGCTCGGAAATTTCATCCTTGCCACTGACCACCACGCGCTGAGAAATATCACCTGCGGCAATCGCCTTGGCCGTGCCATGCGCCTGCCTGAAGCCCAGGTTCATACGGCGCAGCAGAGAAATCGACAGCAAGGTCGCTGGCACACCACCGAGCAGCACGCACAGCACAAACACCCAGATACTGAACTGATAGCGCTCGTCTGCAGCCTGATAAGCCTCGTTGGCCTGCGTGACCTGCAGCCCCTTGAAAGCACCGACCAGGGCAACCAGCATGTCCCCCTCCTCACGCCCCAATGCCAGGAAGCGAGCCATCAGATCATTGCTGAAGTCACCGCTTTCTGCAGCGCGCACCATGTCAGAGAGCTTGCTGTTCCAGGCGTCCTGAACGCGCATGGCTTCCGCAAACATGTCTTTGTCCATGCCGGGCTCGATGTGCTGATTGAGTTCTTTTTGCCACGCGATGCCCTGCTGAATGCTGTGCTTGACCGCATCCAGATGCACAGCCACGGGATGGTCATGCACATCTGCCAGCGCACTGTTTGGCGCATGCTGAAATGCCAGCAGCATCTGCATGCGCGCCTGCGCCACACTTTCATTGATGGAATCCGCCAGCAAAATGCGCTGCAGGGACTGATCGTGCAGATAACGCAGGCTGTCTCTGGCACTCATCAAGCCATGCCAGCTGATGGCAATCACAATCACCATCGACAGGAAATAGGCTCCAAAAACCAGCATGTAACGCTGTGTCAAACGCAGTGAATTTAAGCTGGGCATCTCTCTCAATATGTGTCAGGTTGCAACGTTTGAATCTTAGATGTTTACTCGGCAAAACAGAAAGTGATGAGCAACACTCGCCGGACTCCCAAGCATCAAACTGAAGTATGATGGGGAGCTTGCTTGACTTGCCTCAAGCTCTGCAAACTATCTTTAATCGCAGATCTTTTGCGCACTGTCACGATCCAGCACGCATGGCTGCTAGCCTTGCCTCTTCTTGTGGATTGCCTTTGGTGACAAGCGCCTCTCTCGCTCGCACCCGGCGCACAGCAGACTGTGCACAGCCCCTCGATGGACCCAGGCACACACTGGCAAAAAGCATACCAATAATTGATGAAGATCAAGCCGACGCTGCATTCAGCGGCTTGCTCTACGTTGCCCCTCTTTCCACTGCAGGCATGGGACAATTGCGCACCATATGACCCCGGAAACCTACGTCCAAGAAAAAGCTGCTGCCTCGGGCAGCAGTTTTTATTACGCTTTTCTATTTCTCCCGACCCAGCGCCGCGCAGCCATCACGGCGTTTTATGCGTTCTGTCGCGAAGTAGATGATGTCGTGGACGAAGTCCAGGACCCTGGCGTAGCCGCCAAGAAGCTGGCCTGGTGGCGCCAGGAAGTGGCCCAGACCTTTGCAGGCCAGCCCACCCACCCCGTCATGCTGGCCTTGCAGCCGCATATTGCACCGTTTCAGATCGAGCAGCAGCATCTGCAGGCCATCATCGACGGCTGCCAGATGGATCTTGAGCAAACCCGCTATCTGGATTACGCCGGTCTGCAACGCTACTGCCACCTGGTGGCAGGCGTGGTGGGCGAAGTGGCTGCGCGCATTTTTGGCCAGACCGCCCCAGCCACCACGGCCTATGCACACAAGCTGGGTCAGGCCTTCCAGCTGACCAACATCATCCGCGACGTGGGTGAAGACGCCATGCGCGGCCGCATCTACCTGCCGATCAACGATCTGCAGCAGTTCAACGTCAAGGCCTACGAAATCACCAAGCGCGAATACTCGGACCGATTCACGGCGCTGATGCGTTTTGAAGCGGAGCGCGCGCACCAGCTGTATGACGAAGCACTGGCCCTGCTGCCCGCTGCGGACCGTCGCTCGCAAAAGCCCGGCCTGATGATGGCCAGCATCTACCGCACGCTGCTGCGCGAGATTGAGGCCGAGAACTTCCAGGTTCTGCACCAGCGCATTGGACTGACACCGCTGCGCAAGCTGTGGCTGGCCTGGAAGATGCAGGCGCTGGGCCGCATGTAATTGGCGCCATGTCACAGCACCCGCCATCGCTGCGCATCGCCATCATCGGTGGCGGCTGGGCTGGCATGGCCTGCGCCGTGCAGCTGCAGCAGCTGGGCCACCACATCACGCTGTGGGAAGCCAGCCGTACCTGGGGTGGCCGCGCACGTGCGCTGCCGATCCAAGGGCCTGCAGGTCAACGCTGGACGGTGGACAACGGCCAGCACATTCTGATTGGCGCCTACCAGGCATGCCTGCAGATGCTGCATACCGTGCGTGTCGACACCCAACAGGCTCTGCTGCGTCTGCCACTGGATCTGCGCTATGCCGATGGCTCTGGCCTGCAGCTGCCCCATCTGCCTCCGCCCTGGGATGCCGTGCTGGGCATTCTCCGCACCAAAGGCTGGAGCTGGCGCGACAAGCTGGCACTACTGCGTACCGCACACACCTGGCAGCGCCAGCAATTTGACTGCGCACCCGAAGCCACGGTGGCTGATCTGTGCGAGCACCTGCCCGAGCGCCTGCTGCAGGATTTCATAGACCCGCTGTGTATTTCAGCGCTCAACCTGTCCGCCGATCAGGCCAGCGGCCGCATCTTTTTGCGTGTGCTGCAGGACGGCCTGTTTGCAGGCAAGGGCGGCTCCAATCTGCTGATTCCGCGCACCGACCTGAGTCAGCTGTTCCCCGCCAGCGCAGCGCAATGGCTGAGCGCACGTGGCGCTCAGCTGCACCTGGGCACGCGCGTGCACCAGCTGCACTGGGATGCAGCGCGGTCAGCCTGGCAAGTACAGGGCCAGATGTTTGACGCCGTTGTGCTGGCCACGCCGAGCATGGAAGCAGCACGGCTGGTCAGCCATGCCGCACTGCCAGCGGATGCACAGGCACAGGCCCTGCAATGGGCAGCCACAGCGCAGGCGCTGCCCCACACGGCACTGGCCACGGTCTACGCCTGGACAGCACAGCCGCCGCAGCAAGGCCGGATCCTGCCCGCACCCATGGTGGCGCTGCGCAGCCACCCGGACACGGCCCCTGCGCAGTTTGCGTTCGACAAGCTGCAGCTGGGCGGCCCGGCTGGGCTGATTGCTCTGGTGGTCAGCGCCTGTCAGGCACCGCGCGACGTGCTGCAGGAGCAGGTCATCGCACAGGCTCGCGCACAGCTTGGCCTGCCCGATCTGCAGCCCCTGCAGACCGTGATCGAAAAGCGGGCCACCTTTGCCTGCACGCCGCATGTGCAGCGCCCTTCAGCCTGGATTGCGCCGGGTCTGTGGGCCTGCGGTGACCATGTACAAGGCCCCTACCCCGCCACCCTGGAAGGCGCGGTGCGCAGCGGCATGCAGGTGGCACAGGCCATTCATCAAAAAAAGAGCGTCTAGCGCCCAATACAAAAGGGTTTCAGATAGAAAACTATCTGAAACCCTTGTAATTCCAGCGCAAGGCGCTTTGGTTTTTGATTATTTCTCCAGGTACCACTGCAGCAGCACCTTGGCGATAAAGCCAATAAAGCCCACGGCCAGCCCCAGAAACAGCACAAAGGTGCCGAACTTGCCTGCCTTGGATTCCCAGGCCAGATGACCAATGATGAACAGCATGAAGAGGATGAACGCCCCGATGCCGTAGGTCATGAAAAATTCAGTAATCTGTTCTTCTGTAAAGCCAAAGATCACGGTCTACATCCCTTGAACAAAGCGCTGCACGCCAGCGTGCCTGCTAGCGCAGCAGATCGCACAGCTGCGCAAGACTGCTGACCATCATAGGCGAAGCCTGGTCTGCCACCGGCCAGTCTTTGTGCTCGCGATTGACCCAGATCACGTGCATGCCTGCATTGCGCGCCGCCACCACGTCCAGCTGCGGATCATCGCCAATATGCAAAATGGCTGAAGTGGGCACTCCCAGACTCTGCGCCGCGCACTGAAAAATCCGCACATCCGGCTTGGCAAAGCCGGTGCGGCTGACGTTGAAGCTGTCGCGGAAGAACTGCCCGATGCCAATGCGCTGCACATCGGCATTGCCATTGGTCACAGCCACCATGGGCCAGCGCTGCGCCAGGAACTCCAGAGCAGGCAATGCGTCGTCAAACAGCTGCACCTGCTGGCGCTGAGCGAAAAAAATATCAAACGCGGCGATAGCCAGACGCTCATCATCCCCCGCCTGGCGCATGGCCTCGGCAATCGATTCGCGGCGCAGCGCACTCAGGTCATGGCGCAGCTCGGGGTGCTCACGCTCAATCTGCTGGCGAATGCCGCGCAAAGCCTCTGGTGTCGGGAAAAGCGCAGCTGTCTTGGCTGCATGCTCTTTTAACCATAGCAATAGCACTTCCTCGGCACGGTGAATGGCAGGCCAGATGGGCCACAGGGTGTCGTCCAGGTCGAGCGTGATGGCACGAATTTGAGATGGGTCAAGCATGGCTGGCAAGAATACTGGAACCCATGAGGGCTGCCCATCCGTGCTTCGGCAGCAGGGCCTGCTTTTGTCACAATGGCAGACATGCTGTCTCGCTTTGCCCCAGAACCCAAGCGCCCCGCCGGGCAACCTGAACGCACAGGCATATTGCTGTGCAATCTTGGCACGCCCGATGCCCCCACCCCTTCTGCCGTACGCCGCTATCTGGCGCAGTTCCTGGCCGATGACCGCGTGGTCGAGATTCCCAAGCTCGCCTGGTGGCCGATCCTGCACGGCATCATTTTGCGCACCCGCCCCAAGGCATCGGCAGCCAAATACGCCACCGTCTGGGACCAGGGTGGTGCCACAGGCTCCCCCCTGCTGTACTTCACCGAACGCCAGGCCAATTTGCTGCGCAGCAGCCTGCAGGAAGCTGGCACCAACGTGCTGGTGGCCTATGCCATGCGCTATGGCAATCCGTCGATCCCTGCGCAGCTCGATGCACTCAAGGCACAGGGCGCCACGCGCATTCTGATCGTGCCGCTGTACCCGCAGTATTCGGGCACGACCACGGCCAGCGTCTGCGATGCGGTCTATGACTGGGCCAAGACCCAGCGTCACATTCCCGAACTGCGCTTTGTGCAGCGCTACCACGACCACCCCGGCTACATCGAGGCGCTGGCGCAGACGGTGGAACAGCACTGGCAGCAGCACGGCCGCGCCCAAAAGCTGTTCCTGAGTTTTCACGGCGTACCCGAGCGCACCTACGAACTGGGCGACCCCTACCGCGACGAGTGCTACGCTACGGGCCGCCTGCTGGCGCAGCGCCTAGGTCTGCGCGAGGAACAATACGTGCTGACCTTCCAGTCACGCTTTGGCAAGGCCAAGTGGCTGGAGCCCTATACCGAGCCTACGCTCGTCGAACTGGCCAAACAGGGGCTGGAGAGTGTGGACATCATGTGCCCCGGCTTTACCAGCGACTGCATTGAAACGCTGGAAGAAATCAACCAGGAAGCGCGCGAAGCCTTTGAGCACGCAGGCGGCAAGGACTACCGCTTTATTCCCTGCCTGAACGACCATCCCACCTGGGTCGGCGCACTGCACGAGATTGCACAGCAGCACCTGCAGGGCTGGCCTGTCAACGCCTGAAGCAGGCACAAAGATCACCAATGAAAAGGGCCGCATCTTGCGGCCCTTGGTGTTGCTTGGTGTTTACTGGATCGGGAACGGATTGTTCTCGTCCAGTGGCTGACTGGGTGTGCGTGGCGCCTGAATTTCATACTGGCTGCGGTCCACACCTTCGAGCCACTTGGGCACCTTGCCACGGCCCGACCAGAATTTGCCTGTCTGTGGGTCGTAGTACTTGGCCTGCACTTTCTTCTTGGCAGCAGGCTGGAAAGGGAAGACTTGCTGCGCCGTAAAGCCAAAGGTCGCAATCAGCTCCCGGATGGTGGCCAGTGCCTCCACACTCTCTTTTTTACGTGCTGCTTCAATCGACTGTTCAAGCTCGCGCTTGCGAACCAGGAGTTCTTGGTAGTTGGACATGAAATATGACAGAGAAAACTGCAGCCACAGCTGCTGCTTATTAGTATTTTGAGAGGCGAAATTGTGCAAGATATTCAAGCATTGCTCACATTTGGCCAATACAAAGCCCTCATGCCAAATGGCTGCTGCTCACACACTCACCTCAATGACAGATTGCTCGCCATCCTGCAGGCGGCATGTGCTGAAACCTTCTAAAACACTAAGCTGTTGCGCCATCTTTTTTGTAGCATTTCGTCGTTTTTCCTACAATCAGTTTCCACATCTTCGGCCTGCGTTTTTGCAGGCCTTTTGCTGCGCGTCATCTACGGACGCCACGCATCTCACTTACCGCTGGTCTGCATAGCCCCACGGCCCCTGCGCCTTGGGGGTTGTCCCGTTGAAAGAGCGACTTCACGCTCCGTATTTCCTCAGGACAACCTCTGCCATGAATTCACCCACTTCTGTTTCTGCTGCACAGCCTACGGCTGTGAATAGCTATAGCTGGAAAGCCTTGATCGGCTCTGCTGTCGGCTATGCCATGGACGGCTTTGACCTGCTGATTCTGGGCTTCATGCTCAGCGCCATCTCGGCGGATCTGAACCTCACGCCTGGTCAGGCAGGCTCGCTCGTCACCTGGACGCTGATCGGCGCCGTCTTCGGCGGCATCGTCTTCGGCGCGCTGTCGGACCGCTATGGCCGCATCCGCGTGCTGACCTGGACCATCATGCTGTTTGCGATCTTCACCGGCCTGTGTGCTTTTGCCACCGGCTACTGGGATCTGCTGATCTACCGCACCGTCGCCGGCATTGGCCTGGGCGGTGAATTCGGCATTGGCATGGCGCTGGCAGCAGAAGCCTGGCCCGCCAAGCACCGCGCCCGTGTCTCGTCCTACGTGGCACTGGGCTGGCAGATTGGCGTGCTGGCAGCTGCCCTGCTGACCCCCCTGCTGCTGCCTGCCATTGGCTGGCGCGGCATGTTCCTGGTGGGCGTGATTCCTGCTGTGGTGGCATGGATCATCCGCAACAAGATCCACGAGCCTGAAGTGTTTGTGCGCAAGCCCAAGGAGCGCAAGGCTTCGCGCTTTGAAGCCTTCAAGCTGCTGGTCAAGGACAAGGCCACCACCAAGGTAAGCATTGGCGTGATCGTGCTGACCTCGGTACAGAACTTTGGCTACTACGGCATCATGATCTGGATGCCCAGCTTCCTGTCCAAGCAACTGGGCTTCAGCCTGACCAAGTCGTCCATGTGGACCGCCGTGACCATCGTCGGCATGATGGCTGGCATCTGGATCTTCGGCCAGCTGGCGGACCGCATTGGCCGCAAGCCCAGCTTCCTGATCTTCCAGCTGGGTGCTGTGATCATGGTGCTGACGTACTCCCAGCTGT
>JAEZZU010000118.1 GCA_023418355.1 Pseudomonadota bacterium
GGTGATCAGCACTTCCACCGGCCAGTCTTCAGGGAGCGCCAGCCCCTGCAAAGTCTGGGCACGCACAAAATGCTTCATGGACACGGTCTCGCCCGCACGCACCAGATTGCGGTCCAGCACGGTGTGCGCCACCAGCTCCGGCCCACTGCCCCAGGATGTGGGCAGATTGAAGCGCCAGGGCTCAATGCCGCGCTGCCAGTCACTCCACACAAAAGCCACATCCTGCACGCCGTCATCGGTGTGGCGCGCGCTCACAAACCACTGACCACTGCCTTCATGGCCATCGCAGCGCGGGGCTTCCTTGTCCAGATCGGGCAACAGCAGCACGCCATCAGCCCCCGTGGTGCCAGAAGCGTGCACACGCCCTCTGCAGTCCGACACCTGTACTTTGGCACCGGCCACAGGCTGGCCTTTGTCCAGCGACGTCACCCATACGGCCGAACCTTCACGCCCAAGCTTCAGGTGCACAGCCAGATTGGTCACCAGCGCCGAGGTGCGCACAAACATGCTGCGTGGCGAGCCCAGACGCTCGTCCAGCAGCGCTGCGCCCAGGCGTGGAGACTCTGCCTCCACCACATAAAAGCCCGGCGCAGTCAGCGGAATGCCCACCACCTCAAAAGGACGTGGATCACCGGCATCCGCCTTGGGCAGCTGCTGATCCTGAGCCTGTGGCTTGCCTTTGAGCAGCGACAGCATGCGCGTTTCCACAGAGCTGCTGTCCTGCTCCAGCCGGGGTGGCAGTGCTGCGGACAGTTCACGCTGCGCCTGCTTGCGGCTGATCCAGCCACGGTCATAGCGCTGCACCAGATCCCACCAGTGGATGATGTCGGCGTCACTCTCAAGCCGCAATGTGCGCAGCTGCGCCTTGCCATCCTGTGCCTGATGCTGACCGTCCATGGCCTCCACCTTGCGAACGGTCACGGGCAAGACGGCCACGCCATCCTCGCCCTCGGCAAAGCGCTCCAGCACCCCGAAGGGGGCGGCGGCAAATTTGAACAGCGGCGGTGTGTCACCCATCTTTACCTGCAAGGGGAAAGATGCTGCATTGGACAGGTGCCGCTGCGCGTCGTCTTCCAGGTCTGCAGGAAGCACCAGCTGGTACGTGGCCGAAGGCACAAAAGGCGGCTTGAAGCGCAGCTCGCTGACGGTGTCTGCCGTCTCCTGCGCCAGGTCTGGTGCGATCTTTTTGCCATCGTGCTGCAGATACACCTGCGCTGCCTGCGCCTTGGGCACGGGGGCGGTGAAAGACAGCAGCACATCGCGAACAGGCAGACAGCCCGCATTCGCACGCTCGCGCTGGCATTGCAGCTGGGCAGTAAAGGCTTCACGCACCTGGAAGTCAAAAGTCTGTGTGCTGCCATTGCGCATGCCGTTGGCCATGGCAACACCTTCGCCGTATACCAGCTGCATGTCCGTGCCCGCTGTCAGACGCCGGTTGCAGCTCAGTGCGACATAGTGGCCGCGCTCCTCGATCTGCAGGGCCTTGAGCAGCTGCTGGGTCTGCGCGGCATCCTGCACCCGCACGGGAATGCGCTCGCCCACATCCTGCGCGCGGCAGTACACATGCTGCTGCAGACTTTCCGTGGTGGGCTGGCCATTGAGCTGCAGCACAAAGGTCTGCGCTTCATCAATGGCTTCATACGTACCAGGCCAGGTATGGAGCACCGCAGGCCCTGGCACGAAAAACTGATAGCTGCCAGCGCCCGTCAGTGCTGCGCCAGATGGCAATTTGAAGCTTTTATTGCGCTCCACCGTACAGCGCGTGCCAGCGGGCAGTGGCTGCTCAAACTGCCAGATCCACTCACGCGCATCGTTCCAGCGGCCACTGCCTTGGGCCGCAGCTTCGGGTGTGCACTGCACCTGCACAGGCGCTGTGGCTTGAGGATTGCCCAGTGGCACCGCATCGGCACTGGTCTGCACCACCACCTGCTGCACATCGTGGCTCGCACCCTGGGGGGTGACTTGCGAGATGCTGGCCGCATGCACGGCACAGGCGCCTGCCACACCCCACACACCCAGCCACCACGATCGAGAAAAGGAAATCTGCGCCACGCTGCCACCTCACGCCTGATGCGAAGCCCATAAGCCTAACACTGCTTGTGGAGCAGCCTTTATCAGACAAAGGCCAGCGAAGCTCCAATGCCCGCATGCCCCGGCCCTGTTTCAGCCGCTGCCGCCAGGCTTGCACCTACACTGCCCAGGCAGTGGCCCACCACACTGGCACATGGGCTGAGGTTTTGACGCATTCGGAGGTTTTTTGCATGCAGCACCGTACTGGCAGTTTTTGTGACCAGGCCTGGGAACGCAATCTGCCCCTGTTCCAGGCGACGCTGGATCTGCCCTTTAACCGCGAACTGGCCGCAGGCACACTGCCCCGCGACGTCTTTCGCCACTACATGATTCAGGACGCGCATTACCTGGTGGCCTTTGGCCGCGCGCTGGCCGCTGCAGCCGCCAAGGCCGATGATGCCGACGGTGTCGTGCAGTTTGCCGCTGCTGCCCAGGAAGCCGTGGTGGCCGAGCGTGAACTGCACCACAGCTTCATGCGCGAGTACGCCATCACGCCCGAGGAGTTTGCCCGCACGCCGCTGTCGCCCACCTGCCACCACTACTGCCACTTTCTGCAGTCCGTGGCCTGGAGCCGCCCTTACCCGGTGGCACTGGCTGCGCTGCTGCCCTGCTTCTGGATTTATGCCGAAGTCGGCGTCGACCTGCAAAAGCGCACGGCAGCTGGCAACCCGTACCAGAGCTGGATTGATACCTATGGCGGCGAAGAATTCCACGCCCATGTGCGCGCCGTGCGCAGCACCATCGATGCCGTAGCCGCGCAGGCCGATGCACGCACGGTGGCGGAAATGCACGCGGCCTACACCGATGCGGCGCGGCTGGAGTGGATGTTCTGGGACAGCGCCTACCGCATGCAGGCATGGAGCTGCTAAATAATTCATAGCTGCCAGCGCAGATGTAAAAAGGACTTCAGATAGAAAACCATCTGAAGTCCTTATTTTTCAAGCGCTAGCAGCTATTCTTTTTCAAGCCATGCTTACTGGGGCTGGAAACCACTTTGCGCAATGATGCGCTTCCACACGGCGGTGTAGTCACGCTCACGCTGGTGCAACTGTGCAGGCGTCATGGGGTCTACGACCAGACCAATGGCTTCCAGCTGCTCGCGGATATGGGGTTCCTGCACGCTGTCCGCCAAGGCCTTGGCAAAGCGCTGCGTAAATTCCGCAGGCACGCCCTTGGGCGCATAAATGCCGTAGTAAGGCATGTCCTCCAGTCCCTTCATGCCCAGCTCGGCAAAGGTGGGCACCTCAGGCAGCAGGGGCTGGCGCTTGCCGCCGAGCACGGCCAGCACACGCACTTTGCCTTCCTTGTGGTAGTGCACAAAGTCCTGCACCGAACCAATGCCAGCCTCGATCTGGCGGCCCAGCATGTCGCTGATCATGGGCGCACTGCCCTTGTAGGGCGCGGAAATCAGGTCCAGCTGGTAACGCTGCGCCAGCTGCTTGACCAGAAATTCCGGGGTCGATGCCGGTGCAGGAATGCCCACGGCGCTGCGGCCACCGGCGTCCTTGCGCACCCACTGCAGATACTCTTCAAACGTCTTGGCGGGGTGCAGGCCAGAGACGGCAAAGGTATTCACGAACGAGGCAAAGCCGCCCATGGGCTCAAAGTCCTGTGCGGGGTCAAAGCCTGCATGGCGCACCACCTGCGGCAGGATGGAAATGCTGTGGTCGTGCGTGAGGAACAGCGTGGTGCCGTCAGCAGGCGAGGCCTTGAGCTGCTGCGCCGCAATCTGGCCACCAGCGCCAGGCTTGTTTTCAATGATGACGGTTCGGCCCAGACGCTGGCTCAGAGGCTCCTGCAGCAGGCGCGCAATCACGTCAGTGCCACCACCGGGAGGGAAGCCCACCAGAATGCGAATGGGGCGTTCCGACGCCCACGACCAGCGCCAGCCTGCCACGCTGGCGGTAGCCAGCACTGCTGCTTGGGTGGCAGTTTGGGCGAGGAAGCGACGGCGGGAGGGATAGGACACAAATTACTCCGGTAGTGAAAAGAAGAAAAAGCCATACACGGCCATCTGCCAGCCTACCGGATGAAACAGGTCGAAAAACCGATAAAAGCCAGCCATATGGCGATGCAACACATCGCCAAAACCGCACAAAGACAAAGAAAAAGGGACGCCGAAGCGTCCCTTGATGGCGTGCAGCGCCAGCTGCCAACAGCTTTTTAGGCCAGGCGTGCGCGGTGCTTGGCCAGCTGAATACGCACTTGCGCAGGCGCTGTGCCGCCCAGCGTATTGCGTGCGTTCAGCGAGCCTTCCAGGCTCAGCACCTCAAACACATCGGCCTCTACATTGGGGTTGAAGGACTGCAGTTCTTCCAGTGGCAGCTCGCTCAGGTCCACACCCTTTTGCGAAGCCAGCTTCACGGCGTGTGCCACGGTTTCGTGCGCGTCACGGAAAGGCAGGCCCTTCTTCACCAGATAGTCGGCCAGGTCGGTCGCAGTGGCGTAGCCCTTGAGCGCCGCAGCACGCATGTTGGCGGCGTTCACGGTGATGCCACCTTCCTTGGTGCCCGTCGCTGGGTTGAACTGGCCGCCAATCATTTCGGCAAAGATACGCAGCGTGTCCTTGAGCGTGTCCACAGTGTCGAACAGCGGTTCCTTGTCTTCCTGGTTGTCCTTGTTGTAGGCCAGCGGCTGGCCCTTCATCAGGGTAATCAGGCCCATCAGGTGACCCACCACACGGCCGGTCTTGCCGCGCGCCAGCTCGGGCACGTCGGGGTTCTTCTTCTGGGGCATGATGGACGAGCCGGTGGTGAAGCGGTCGGCAATCTTGATGAAGCCAAAGTTCTGGCTCATCCACACGATCAGCTCTTCGGACAGGCGCGAGATGTGCACCATGCACAGCGAAGCGGCCGAGGTGAATTCGATCGCAAAGTCACGGTCAGACACGCCGTCCAGGGAGTTCTGGCACACGCCTTCCATGCCCAGCGTCTTGGCCACGCGCTCGCGGTCCAGAGGATAGGTCGTACCCGCCAGCGCGGCGGAGCCCAGGGGCAGCACATTCACGCGCTTGCGCACGTCCAGCATGCGCTCGGCGTCACGCTTGAACATTTCCACATAGGCCAGCAGGTGGTGGGCAAAGCTCACGGGCTGTGCCACCTGCAAGTGGGTAAAGCCTGGCAGGATCACGTCCACATTCTTTTCGGCCACTTCCACCAGCGACAGCTGCAGCTCCTTGAGCATGCCTTCGATCAGGTCGATCTCGTCACGCAGCCACAGGCGCACGTCGGTAGCCACCTGGTCGTTGCGGCTGCGGCCGGTGTGCAGACGCTTTCCGGCATCGCCCACCAGCTGGGTCAGGCGTGCCTCGATGTTCAGGTGCACGTCTTCCAGATCCAGCTTCCAGTCAAAGGCGCCGGATTCAATTTCCTGCTTGATCTGCGCCATGCCCTTTTGGATGGCTGCGTAGTCGTCTTGGCTGATGACGCCCTGGGCGGCCAGCATTTCAGCGTGCGCCAGAGAGCCGGTGATGTCGGCCTTCCACATGCGCTTGTCGAAGAAGACACTGGAGGTGTAGCGTTTGACCAAGTCGCTCATGGGCTCAGAAAACAACGCAGACCATGCCTGCGCCTTGGTATCGAGCTGGTTGTGGGAAGGCTGGGTGGTGTTATCAGACATGGGAGGGCAAAATTTCCAGAAATGACAGACACCCGGAATAGCCGGATGCCCTATGCACAATCCGCAAATTCTATCGACCCAATCCACCCCCACGGCATCTTCCGAGCAGACAACCCCTCAGACTGCTTCAGCGCCCCCTGTGCTGATCTTCGATGCCTGCCATCTGGGTGTGGTCTTGCGCGCCGTGCTCGGGGTGGAACTCACACTGGCCATTGCAGCCCTCTACACCAGTGCAGATGCCGAAGCCTGGCTGCTGCACATGGCCTGGCTGACCAGTGGCGGCCTGCCCGGCACGCTGATCTGGCTGCTGCTGGCCTGCAGCCTCAAGCGCGTGCTGCACCGCATGGATGCGCACTGGCAGTACGCCAGTGGTGTGGGCCTGGGGGTGGTGGCCGGGCTGTATGCCAGCACCATGCTGGCCATTTCTGGCGACATCACCGGCCTGCACTGGCTGGCCAATGCCATCGTCGGCGGCCTGTTCGCAGCCGTACTCGTGGGCTATCTGGTGCTGCGTGCCGAGGGCAGAACCCCTGCAGCCACCACCGCGCAGCTGACGGCGCTGCAGGCCCATATCCGCCCGCACTTTCTGTTCAACGCCCTCAACAGCGCGATTGCGCTGGTGCGCGAGCAGCCCTCCAGGGCCGAGCAGCTGCTCACTGATCTGAGCGATCTGTTTCGCGCCACCTTGCGCAACCCGCGCAGCACCATCTCCCTGCAGGAAGAGATTGAACTGGCCCAGCGCTACCTGGATATCGAACAGGTGCGGTTTGGTGACCGGCTGCAGGTGGAATGGCAGCTCGACCCTGCAGCCCTGAACGTCCGTCTGCCCCCGCTTCTGCTGCAGCCCCTGGTAGAAAACGCGGTCAAACACGGGGTAGAACCCTCAGAAATTGGCACAAAAGTAACAATTTCAGCGCAGTTAACGCGAAAAAAATTCATTTTGCTCACGGTCACCAATACACTGCCCCGGGAGGAGCACCGAGGAGACAGAGCCGCCAGCCGCCCCGGCCAAGGCATGGCGCTTGCGAACGTCGAGCGGCGTTTGCGCTTGTTACATGATGTTCAGGCCACTTTCAGCGCAGGCCCCAAAGACCGTGTCTTCGAGGTCAAGATTTTGCTTCCGTCCAGTTAACAGACCACTCGGAGATAAGCCATGCATGTGCTGATTGTCGATGATGAATTGTTGGCTCGAAACCGCCTGCGCGTCCTTTTGAGCGAATGTGAAGACCCCGCGTCACCCTTTGTGATTGAAGAGGCTGCGAGCACCGCCCAGGCGCAGGAATTTCTGCAGCACAGCCCGCTTCCCGTAGACATTCTCTTTCTTGACGTACAGATGCCTGGCCCCAATGGACTGGTGCTGGCGCAGACCGTGCGCAATATGAGCAAGCCGCCTGCCGTGGTCTTCGTCACGGCCCATGCCATGTATGCCGCCAATGCTTTTGAGCTGGAGGCAACGGACTACCTCACCAAGCCCGTGCGGCTGGAACGCCTGCAGCAGACAATGGCCAAGATCCGCCGCATTCGTGCGCTGGAAGGCCTGGGCGATGCCACGGACCACCTGCCAGCCTTGGTCATCCGTGACCGCGGACGTGCCGAGCGCGTGCCGCTGCACCAGATCATTTATTTCAAGGCCGAGCAGAAATATGTCACCGTGCGGACCGCTTCGCGCACCTACATCTATGACAACTCACTGAGCGAGCTGGAAAACCGCTTCCCCAACCAGTTCGTGCGCATTCACCGCAATGCACTGGTCGCACCTTCGCAAATGCGCGCGCTGGACAAGCACTACACCGATGACGACATGGAATGCTGGGTGCTGCGCCTGCACAGCGTGCCAGAGACGCTGCAGGTGTCGCGCCGCCAGCTGGCATCCGTGCGCAACGCCCTGCACAGCCTGAGCCGCTGTGCTGTTGCGCCTCAGGCAGAACCGGCCTGAGGTCTGGTCTGGACATAAAAAAACGGCACCTGAAACGGTGCCGTTTTTTTACGTGCTTGCTGCCTCAGTGTGCATGGCCACCATGGGCCAGACCACTGACCACGGTGACCAGCACAATGCCCATCACCAGCCAGGCGATCTGCACCAGGCTTTCACGCGCCGAAAGGCGCTTTTGCAGCTGGGGAATCAGGTCCGACAGCGCCACATAGACAAAACTGCTCGACGCCACGGTCAGGAAGTAAGGCTGCCAGTCTTCCAGATGGCCGACCAGAAAATATCCCGACAGACCACCCAGTGCCGTCACAGCGCCTGCCAGCGACACTTTGAGTACCGCCAGACTGCGATGGCTGCTGTTGCGCAGCACCACCAGATCACCAATGTGGTGGGGTACCTCGTGGGCCAGCACCGATACCGCGGCGATCATGCCCAGGCGCATGTCGGCCATGAAGGCCGAGGCGATCAAGATCCCATCGCCAAAGCAGTGCACGCTGTCGCCCGTCAGCAGGGACCAGCCCTTGCTGTGGACGTGGTGATCGTGTTCATGCACATGTTCATGCGCATGGTGATGATCATGGCCGTGCGCGCCATGGTGGTGCTCATGGCCGTGGTGCCACAGTTCTGCCTTGGTCAGCAGAAAGAAGAACACCACACCGATGAGCAGCGTCATGAACAGGTCATGCGCACTGGCCTCGCTGTTGAATGCTTCGGGCAAGAGGTGCATGAAGGCAGTGGCCAGCAGCGCACCTGCGGCCAGGCTCAGCAACCCCTGCTGTCCACTGCCTGTGCTGCCCTTGCCAAAACCAAGCTGCAAAAGAACGTTAGCCACCCAGACGCTGCCGATACCGGCAGCAAGGGTGGCCAGAAGGATGGCGACCAATGTCATAGCTCACTACGATGTTGTGTGGTCAGGCAAGGCTGACCGATGCCTGATTGTCCATGAAAGCCCATGCACACTTCGCGAGCTTTGGGGACAGACTGCATTGTCTGCATGGGTGCTGCGGGCTTTCCAGAATGCCCTTATCGAAACACGCTACACCAGCTGTCAAGCCCCAACGTCACAGGGATGGCATCAGCGCTTGGCGGAATCCTTACGCTGCCAGGAGTCATTCACATGCTCCCCCATCAGAAACTGCTCGACCAGCTCCCAGCCGCTGACAAAGCGCTCGATATAGGCCCGCGAAGCACTGGGGGACAGGTCAGCAGGCTGAAAGCCCGCTGCTTTCAGGCCTTGCTGTATGCGCATGCTGCTGGCTGCGCGATGCAATGCCTGGGCCATGGCTGCCCGCTCTCTCACTGGCACGCTCTTGGGGACAAGAAATGCACTCCAGCCATGCTCAAAGGGCAACAAGCCAGCCTGCTCAAACGTGGGGACATCCGCCATCTCTGCTGCGCGCGTATCACCACTTTGCACCAGCACACGTAGCTCGGTACTTTGCGTGCCAATGCGGTCACAGCGCGCCAGCGCCAGATCAGCCCGGCCTTGTGTCAGCGCTGCTGCAAAGTCACCATTCACCCGGTAACTCTGTACCTCCCAGGCATGCTGCATGTTCTGGGCCATCCCCTGCACCCAGAGATGCATGCGGCCTGCCGCCAGAGGCAAGGCAATACGTATGGGGGCTGTCTGCTGGCCCACCCAGTCGCGCAATTGCGCTGCAGATTGCACCGGTGAGTCCTGGTGCACAAACATGCACCAGCGCTTGAAACCCACCACCAGCAAGGTTTCATAGTTGGAAACATGCGCAGGATGCGGCTTTCTAGATTCCCCCATGAGCACGGACTCCTCAGGCAGCAACAGCACGCTGGGCTGCTGTGGGGCGACCGACAGACTCCAGCGCATGGCATCCACACCCTTGCCCCGTGTGGATGGGGCTACGGGTATTGCTTGCCCCCATATGCGTGAAAGTTCTGCCGAAAAGGCAGCGGCCAAGTCAAACCGGAACCCCTCGGCAAATGCAGGCTGCACGATGACCCAGTTTGCCTGACTGCTCGGTACAGGCACGCTGTTTACTTTTTTCTCGGCATGGGCGTGTGAGGCAAGGATCGCAAGGCTTGCACATGCTGCCCCCACACACTGACGCCTCCAGGCTTTTTCAGTCCTGATCACACGCACCCCCTCCAATTTTTCATCTTGTGATAACAGATGATGCCCATTGTTACTCGAACATGCGCATTTTTTGAAAAAGTTGTTACGTTTGAACCCATCGCCACAAGCCAGCAGCCACAGCCCCCAGCACCACAACCAGCAAAAACGGTGCCCGCAGCAGCAATGCGATAGCAGCCACTGCCAAGGCCGCCAGACGCGCGTCCAGCGCCAGCGCCTGCCCATCAGCCAGGGTGTTCATCACGGTCAGTGACGCCAGCAAAGCCACGGTCATGCAGGCGGCGATATGCGCCATGCGCGGGTTCTGCAGATAGCGCGCCGGGATCGCATAGCCCAGAAACTTGGTTGCAAAGGCCACGCCACAGGCCAGCAAAATCCAGTGCCACATGCTCATGCCTGCTCCCTGACCAAGCGCGCACTGCGCCACCAGCCCCAGGCAGCACCAACGAGGGCAGCAACCAGAATCGGCAGGCCCGGTGGCAGCACAGGCACGGCCAGCATGGTGACCAGGCCGCACAGCACAGCCAGTGCCACCGGCTCACGCTGCCTCAGTCGTGGCCACAACAGGCCTAAAAACGCGGCCACCGCCGCCCCATCCAGCCCCCATTTGCGCGGATCGCCCAGCGCATCACCCAGCAAGGCCCCCAGCAGCGTGAAAGCATTCCACAGCACAAACACGCCAATGCCCGCCGTCCAGAAGCCACGCTGCTGCTCCTGCGGCTGCAGCTGGCCAGAGGCCGTAGCAGCGGATTCGTCAATCGTCAGCTGCGCTGCCACGGGCTTGCGCCAGCCCCGGGGCTGGAGCATGCGGTTCATCTGCATGCCATAGACGGCATTGCGCACACCCAGCAGGCTGGCGGCACCGAGCGCTGCAGCACCTGTGCCGCCACCGGCGATCACGCCAATAAAGGCGAACTGCGAGCCGCCTGTGAACATCAGTGCGCTCAGCGCCATGGTCTGCCAGACATCCAGCCCCGCCGCTACGGACAGCGCCCCAAAGGAGATGCCATACAGGCCGGTGGCAATCGAAATGGACAGCCCCATGCGCACGGCAGGCGTCCAGGTGGATGGTGTGATCAACTTGTCCCTCTATCTTTTTTCTATAGCTTGCAGCGCCGATAAAACAAAGGTTTCAAATAGAAAACTATCTGAAACCTTTATTTATCAAGCGACACAAGCTATCTTTTTAGCATGTTCTGGCGGCGATGCATCAGTGCGCCTCTTCCCAATTGTTGCCCACCCCCACCTCCGCCAGCAAAGGCACATGCAACTGCGCCACGCTGGCCATGACCGCATGGATGTGCTCACGCACCCAGTCCGCATCGCCAGCAGGCAGCTCAAACACCAGTTCGTCGTGCACCTGCATGATGACCTGGATCTCAGGCTTTTCCGCATCCAGCTTGGCCTGCACCGCCACCATGGCCTTCTTGATCAGGTCCGCTGCCGTGCCCTGCATGGGCGCATTGATGGCGGCACGCTCGGCCGCTTTCTTGCGCGGGCCATTGCCGCCATTGATTTCGGGCAGGTACAGGCGGCGACCAAACACAGTTTCTACATAGCCCTGGGCATGGGCCAGCTCCACGGTTTCGTCCATGTAGCGCTTCACGCCGGGATAGCGCTGGAAGTATTTGTCGATGTACGCCGCTGCCGCCTTGGTTTCAATGCCCAGGTTCTTGGCCAGACCAAAGCTGCTCATGCCGTAGATCAGGCCAAAGTTGATGACCTTGGCATAGCGGCGCTGCTCGCTCGTCACTTCATCCACACTCACGCCGAACACTTCGGCAGCCGTGGCCTTGTGCACATCCAGCCCTTCGCGGAAGGCCTTGAGCAGCGCCTCATCGCCCGAGAGGTGGGCCATGATGCGCAACTCAATCTGTGAATAGTCGGCGCTGGCAATCAGCTTGCCTTCCGGTGCCACAAAGGCTTCGCGAATGCGGCGGCCTTCGGGCGTGCGCACGGGGATGTTCTGCAGATTGGGGTCATTGCTGGACAGGCGTCCCGTCACCGCCACGGCCTGCGCGTAATGCGTATGCACACGGCCTGTGCGGGGCAGCGCCATTTGCGCTAGCTTGTCGGTGTAGGTGCCCTTGAGTTTGGAGAGGCTGCGGTGCTCCAGAATCTTGGCAGGCAGCGGGTAGTCCTCGGCCAGCTTTTCCAGCACTTCTTCGTCCGTGCTGCGTGCGCCCGTAGCGGTTTTCTTCACCACTGGCAGGCCGAGCTTGTCGAAGAAGATTTCGCCGAGCTGCTTCGGAGACGCCAGATTAAAGGTCTGGCCCGCAATCTCATAGGCCTCGTTTTCCAGCTGCAGGATGCGCGCGCCCAGATCATTGCTCTGGCGCGCCAGCTCGCCGGCGTCAATGCGCACGCCATTGCGCTCGATGCGGAACAGCGCTTCGCTGGTGGCAATTTCCAGTTCATAGATATGGCGCAGCTTGGCGTCGTTTTCAATCTGCGGCCACAGCACCTCGTGCACGTTCAGCGTCTGGTCTGAGTCCTCGCAAGAGTACGCTGCCGCCTTGTCCACAGGCACCTGGGCAAACGGAATCTGGTTCTTGCCCTTGCCGCACAGGTCTTCATAGGTGATGCCGGTGCGGCCCGTGTGGCGCAGCGCCAGACTGGTCAGGTTGTGCGGGCGGTGCACTTCCAGCACATAGGACTGCAGCATGGTGTCGTGCACATAGCCGCGCACGGTAATGCCATGGTTGGCAAACACATGCTGGTCGTACTTCACATGCTGGCCAAGCTTTTTCTTACTGGCATCTTCCAGCCAGGGCTTGAGCTGGGCCAGCACCCAGTCCATGGGCAGCTGCTCGGGCACATCCATGCCTTCATGGCGCAGCGGGATATAGGCCGCTTCTCCTACCTTGACGCTCAACGAAATGCCAACGATCTGCGCACGCATTTCGTCGAGTGAGTCGGTTTCGGTGTCGATGGCCGTGAGCTCTGCTGCTTGTATCTTGGCCAGCCAGGTGTTGAACTGCGCTTCGGTCAGGATGGTGGTGTAGACCACTTCGCGTTGCTGGGCCTGCACGGCTACCGTGGTGGCTGCAGCATCGTCACTGTCAAACATGTCGCCCTGCGCTGCAGCAGGCTGCGCCTTGACTGGCGCTTCCGGGGCGGTGGCACTGCTGAGTGCCCGTGCGAGGCTCTTGAAACCGTACTTTTCATAGAACGGCACCAGCGCCTGGTTGTCTGGCTCATCCAGCGTAATGTCATCCAGTGCAGGCAGACCGGGGATGTAGGCCGACAGATCGCAATCGGTCTTCATGGTCACCAGCTGGCGGCTCAACGCCAGCTGCCCCGAGGCAATCGCTTCACGCAGGTTATTGCCTGCCACGCCCTTGATGGCTGCGGCATTTGCTATCAAATTGTCCAGCGTGCCATATTCTTCCAGCCACTTGGCGGCGGTCTTGGGGCCGACCTTGGTCACACCGGGCACGTTGTCCACGGTGTCGCCAATCAGCGCCTGGTAGTCAATCATCTTCTCGGGCGGCACACCAAACTCGGCCGTCACCCCGGCCACATCGCGGCGCTTGCCGTTCATGGTGTCGATGATGGTGATGCGCTCATTGACCAGCTGGGACAGGTCCTTGTCGCCGCTGGAGACGATCACATCCATGCCCTGTGCAGCTGCCATGTTCGCCAGCGTGGCAATCACGTCGTCCGCTTCCACGCCGGGCACGGTCAGCACCTTCCAGCCCAGCATGTCCACCACGGCGTGGATGGGTTCGATCTGGCTGCGCAGGTCATCGGGCATGGGCGAGCGCGTGGCCTTGTACTGGTCGTACATGGTGTCGCGGAATGTGGGGCCGGGCGCGTCAAACACACACACCGCGTAGTCCGCGGTAATGTCCTTGCGCAGCGACTGCATCATGTTGATCATGCCGCGAATGGCCCCGGTCGCGGGACTGGAGGGGTCTCCGGGCACGGCCCGCAGGTCGGGCATGGCGTGGTAGGCGCGGTACAGGTAACTGGAGCCGTCCACCAGCACCAATGTCTTGGAATTCGTCATAGCTGTCGATTGTGCCTGCAGGTCCGGCTGCAGGAATAGACATGGTTTTGCAGCAATAGCAAATTCGCCTGGCGTGCGTAACAGAAATACAATGCAGCCATGCGCGCAGCCACCCTCCTCCTCACCGCCCTGTTCGTCACCGCCCCTGTGCTTGCACAGGAGGCCAGCGATGCAGCGTCTTCCTCCTCTACGGCCCAGACCGAAGCAGCTCCCACGCCAGAGTCTGCCAAGCAAGGTGACCGCCACAACCAGCGCATTGAGCGCATCCAGCACGAAGACGGTGGCAGCCGCGTGGACGAGCTGCGCGTGGGCGGCGAAACCAAGAACATCACGGTGCAGCCCAAGGTCGGCAACCTGCCTGCCTACGAGGTTCAGCCCCAGAACATCGAAGGTGCTGACGGCACCAATGGCCGCCGCGTCTGGCGCGCCCTCCAGTTTTAAGCACACCTCCTCTGCCTGCTGCAGCCCCCGTGCTGCAGCAGTTGTTTCTTTTAAAGCCTGAGCATGGCCGTTTTTACCGAAGTCTCCGACAAAGACGCGCGCGAGTTGCTGCGTCGTGTTCCCCTGGGTCAGCTGACCGAACTGCGTGGCATTCAGGGTGGTATTGAAAACACCAACTACTTTCTGA
>JAEZZU010000154.1 GCA_023418355.1 Pseudomonadota bacterium
TGCAAGTCGCGCATGACCACAAGCAGAGAGTCCTGCAGTTCGGCCGCAACCATGACGGGAACCTGTACCACAGGCTCGTCAGATGGTCTTTGCGTAGAGTGCATTGTTTCTCCAAGTTGGCGGAACCTGCCACCAGTTCCAGACATAACACGGCCGTTTTCGGTTGAAGTCAGACTTCTGAGGCTTACTCACGGCACGAACGAATGTATACCCAGAAGAAAATTTGTTCCAATATGTTTCCAATGATAGCGCCCCCGGAGACTGGCAATCCCGCAGATAAGCCCCTGCTTTTGCTTCACCTTGAGGATTCAAAAGCCGATCAGCGGCTGGCTCAGATTACGCTGAGCAAGTCCGGACTCGCTTTCGACATTATTTATTGCGACAAACTGGACGAGTTTCTAGAGCAACTCAAGACCCGACGCTTTGACTTAGTTCTAGCCGACTTCTATCTGCTGGGGTTTACGGCGCTGGATGCCTGGGAAGCCGCACGGCAGCTGCCGCACTGCCCGCCGTTTGTGCTGCTGTCCGGCGCCATTGGGGAAACCGCGGCCGTGCAGGCCATTCGCCAGGGGATCACGGACTATTTGCTCAAGGATGACATGGCCCGCCTGCCGCATGTCATACTGCGCGCCCTCGAAGTGCACGAGGCGCGCTGCGCCAGGGAAAAGGCCACGCAGGAGCTGGAACGCTCCGAGCGCCAGCTGGCCGAGCTGACCGAGCACCTGCAAAACTCCATCGAGCAAGAGCGCGCAGCCATTGCCCGCGAAATTCATGACGATATTGGCGGTTCATTGACCTCCGTCAAGTTTGACTTGTCCTGGATCGAGCGAAATACCACAGATGCTGGCATCCAGAGCCATGCGCGCGCCGCGCTGGAGATGCTGCAGCACGCGCTGGGTGCAAGCCAGCGCATCATGATGAACCTGCGCCCACCGGTGCTCGACCAGGGGCTGGTGGCGGGGGTGCAATGGCTGGCTGAGAACTTTGAGCGCCGCACGGGTATTCCCACAAGGCTGCATGCGCCGTCCTTCATCGATGTGCCTGCAGACATCCAGGTCGTGGCCTACCGCACGGCACAGGAAGCACTGACCAATGTGGGCAAGTACGCCCAGGCGACGGCCGTGCACATGGACCTGTCCAACGCCGAAGGCTTTCTCACGCTGGAAGTGCGCGACAACGGCTGTGGCATCAGCCCGGAGCAGCGCAACAAGCCCAAGGCCTTTGGTCTGCGCGGTCTGGCCGAGCGCGCCAGGACCGTGGGCGGGTGGCTGGATGTCAGCAGCCAGGTGGGGCATGGCACGAGCATCATCGTGTCGGTGCCGCTGCCGTAACACGTAATATGTACACCGTACTTGCCTCTCGGAAGGAGCCGTCTTGATCGATGTTGTGATTTGCGATGACCACGCGGTCCTGCGCCGCGGCATCCGTGACACGCTGGCAGAAGCCACTGACATCCGGGTACGCGCAGAAGCTGGTGGCTATACCGAACTGCGCGAAGTGCTGCGCAATACGCCGTGCGCGGTCTTGCTGCTGGACATCAACATGCCGGGCCGCAATGGTCTGGAAGTGCTGACCAGCGTGCGTGAGAGCTATCCCGACATCAAGGTGCTGATGGTCTCGATGTACCCGGAAGACCAGTACGCGCTGCGCTGCCTCAAGGCAGGTGCCCATGGCTATGCCAACAAGTCTGGCGACCCCATGCAGCTGATCGAGGCCGTGCGCGTGGTGCATGCAGGCCGCAAGTTCCTGACCCCGGAAGTGGCACAGATGCTGGCCGACAGCCTGACCCAGCCCACGCCGGAAGCGCCGCATGCCTCGCTGTCAGAGCGGGAAATGCAGACGCTGCAGAAAATTGCCACCGGCAAGCGCCTGACCGATATTGCCGAAGAGTTGATGCTCAGCCCCAAGACGGTGAGCGTCTACCGTGCGCGCGTGCTGGAAAAACTGCAGCTGAGCAACAACGCAGAATTGACGGTTTACGCCATCCGCAACAATCTGGTCTAAAAAACATAGCGCCTTGCGCCCAATAAAAAAGGACTTCAGCATGAATTGCACGTGAAGTCCTTTATTTTTCAGCGCAAGCAGCTCTCTTTTTTTATAAGAACCCGCCACCAAATACGGCCAGCGTGCGCTCAATCATGCCGAGGAAGGGCTGCTCCATCATGGGCAGCGTGGCCGTAATGCCCAGCATGCCCACCGTCAGCGTGATGGGAAAGCCCACGGCAAACACGTTCATCTGCGGGGCAATGCGCGCAATCACGCCCATGGTCAGGTTGACGAACAGCAGCAGCGCCATCATGGGCAGCGCAATCCACAGCGCGCTGGAGAACACGGCCGAGCCCAGCTCGTGGATGCGCATCTGCGAGATGGCCTGAATGAAAGAGCCATCGACCGGAAACGCCTGAAAGCTCTTGACCACGGCCATCAGCACAAACACATGGCCGTTCACCACGATGAAGAACAGCGTGAAGACCTGCACCAGAAAGCGCGAGACAGCGCTCAGCTGCGCGCCGCTGGTGGGGTCAAAAAAGGAGGCAAAGCTCAGGCCCATCTGCAGGCCGATGAATTCACCCGCCACTTCCATGGCAGCAATCACCAGCCGCGCGGAAAAGCCAATTGCCAGCCCGATGCCCACCTGCTGAATCACGCAGACCAGGGCCTGCGGTGAGTTCACATGCACCACGGGCTGGTCGCCCAGCACGGCCTGTGCGCATACGGCCACCAGAAAGGCCAGCGCCACCTTGACGCGCATGGGAATGGCTTTTTGCGAAAACACGGGCGCAGCCGTGAACATGGCCAGCGTCCGCAGAAATGGCCAGATGATGGGGGAGAGCCACGCCATCAGCTGCTCTTCGGAAAAGCCAAGCACCGCTTACACCCTGCCCTAGCCTAAAGCGCTGGGGATGTTTTCAATCGTGCGCCGGATGAAGTCCACCACGGTGGACAGCATCCACGGCCCGGCCACGGCAAACACCAGCACGGCGGCCACCAGCTTGGGCACAAAGGACAAGGTGTTTTCGTTGATCTGGGTGACGGCCTGAAAAATGCTCACCACCAGACCGACGACCAGCACTGTCAGCAGCACGGGCAGCGAGACCATGAGCAGCAGCGTCAGCGCTTCACGCCCGAAGGTCAGTACGGATTGAGGAGTCATGGCCTGCGCCTTTCCATCTAAATGGCAAAGCTGGCAGCCAGAGAACCCACCAGCAGGTTCCAGCCATCGGCCAGCACAAACAGCATGATCTTGAACGGCAGCGCCACCAGCACGGGTGACAGCATCATCATGCCCAGCGACATCAGGATGGACGAGACCACCATGTCAATGATCAGGAACGGGATGAAGATCATGAAGCCGATCTGAAACGCCGTTTTCAGCTCACTGATCACAAAGGCCGGCACCACTACGCGAAATGGCGCGTCTTCAATGGTCGTGCCCGGCTCCAGCTTGGCCAGACGGGAAAACAGCGCAAAGTCGGACTGGCGGGTCTGGCGTGCCATGAACTCGCGCACCGGCAGCTCGGCCTTTTTCAGCGCGTCTTCAAACTGCATCTGGTTCGTGGTGTAGGGCACGTAGGCGTCCTGGCAGACGCGGTCCAGCGTCGGCCCCATCACAAACATGGTCAGAAACAGCGACAGGCCAATGATGACCTGATTGGGCGGGGCAGACTGCGTGCCCAGCGCCTGGCGCAGCAGGCTCAGCACAATGACGATGCGGGTAAAACCCGTCATCATCAGCAAAAGCGCAGGCAGGAAAGACAGCGCTGTAAAAAACAGCAGCGTCTGAATCGGCACCGAAAACGAGCTGCCTGCGCCGCCCGAGCCCACCAGCACGGGCAGGCTGGGGCCAGCGGCCGTCTGCGCACCCGCTACGGCGGGCAGCAAGCAAAAAGCCGCCCCGACGGCGGCTGGCATGGCCCAGTGCATATGGGAATGGAGAAAGCCTGATCGCATAAAAGCTCTCATCATGGTTGCGCCATGGTCGTGGCAGCAGCCGTGCTGTCCTGCACCTGTGCCATGACGCCCGCAAAGCTGGAGGCTGCAGGCTGCGCGCTCACAGGTTGGCCCAGCACATGCAGGCACTGGATGTTCTGGGCGGTGACGCCCAGCACCAGACGCGTTTTTTCTGCGCCCTGCCCGACCTCCACCGTCACCACGCGCTGACCGGGGCCAATGGCCACGGCAGACAGTACCTTGGTGCTGACGCTGTCTGCACCATGCAGCCCTTGCTGGCGCTGCTGCCAGCGCCTGAGCACCCAGGGCAGCGCTGCCAGCGCACCGATCATCACGAACAGTGCCAGCAGCGAGGAGGTCCAGCTCACGTTATCCACGGCTGACGCGGCGCAGGCGCTCGGAAGGTGTGACCACGTCGGTCAGGCGGATACCGAACTTGTCGTTCACCACCACCACTTCGCCCTGTGCAATCAGGTAGCCGTTGACCAGCACGTCCATGGGCTCACCAGCCAGTGCGTCCAGCTCCACCACCGAGCCCTGTGCCAGCTGCAGGATGTACTTGATCGGCACCTTGGTGCGGCCCAGCTCCACCGACAGCTGCACGGGGATGTCCAGCACCATGTTGATGTCGTTCACCGGCACTTCGGTGCCCACAGGCCCAGAGGCATAGGCAGGCTTGCCCGACAGCGGGCCGCCCTGCTCGGCGTCCAGCGTCTCGCGGGTGGTGTCGGTCTGCTTCTGTTCTTCCAGTGCTTCGGCCCAATCCGAGAAGGGATCATCCCCGGGGATGCTGCCGTTGTTGTTTGGATCAGTTGCCATTCTTCTCTCCGGTCCAGTTCGCATCCACACCGCGCAGACACTGCTCGATGCGGATCGCATATTTGTTGTTGTGCGTGCCGTACTGGCACTCAAAAATCGGTACGCCGCCAATCGACGCCTTGATGCGTGGCTGGCGCTCCAGCTCGATGAAGTCGCCCGGCTTCATGGCCAGCAGCTGCTCCACCGTCGCATCCGCGCGGGCCAGCTCGGCCACCAGGGTCACTTCGGCAGACTGGATTTCCCGCGTCAGCACCTTGACCCAGCGGCGGTCCACTTCCATGGAGTCACCCTGGGTGGACGAGTACAGGATGTCTCGAATGGGCTCCATGGTTGCATAAGGCATGCAGATGTAGATGGAGCCGGAGACATCACCAATTTCCAGCTGGAACGAGGTGGACACCACGATTTCGCTGGGCGTCGCAATATTGGCGAACTGTGGCTGCATTTCCGAGCGCTGGTAGGCCAGCTCCAGCGGATAAATGCCATGCCAGGCTTTCTTGTATTCCTCGCTGATCACATCGACCAGGCGGTTGATCACGCGCTGCTCGGTGGCCGAGAAATCACGCCCTTCAATACGCGTTTGCAGGCGGCCCGTACCGCCGTACAAGGTATCGATGATGCCGAACACCAGCGAGGGCTCACACACGATCAGGCCATTGCCGCGCAGGGGGCGAATGGCCACGATGTTGAAGTTCGTGGGCACCGCCAGGCGGCGCAGAAAGGCGCTGTAGCGCTGCACGCTCACCGTGCCCACGGACACTTCGGGGCTGCGGCGGATAAAGTTAAACAGACCAATACGGAAATTACGCGCGAACCTTTCGTTCACGATTTCCATGGTGGGCATG
>JAEZZU010000263.1 GCA_023418355.1 Pseudomonadota bacterium
CGACAAGCTGGACCACATCGTGACCGAAGAGTGGCTGGCCGACCCCACGCTGGAAGTGGAAGGCACACCCGCCAATCTGGCCGAGCGCCGCCAGGAGCTGATGTTCCTGCACCGCCTGGCCAAGCACTTGAAGAAGGGCCGCGAGGAAGTGCGCGGCAAGCCCGAGAACTTCTCGCGCCCTGACTACACCTTCCGCCTGGAAGGCAATGGCGACGAGGAGCCCAATGGCAGTGAGACCGTGAGCATCTCCGTGCGCAAGCGCGGTGCGCCGCTGGACCTGATCGTGGCCGAGGCCGCCATCGTGGCCAACAGCACCTGGGGTGGCTGGCTGGCCGAGCTGGGCGTGCCCGGCATCTACCGCAGCCAGGCCAGCATGGCCCCCGGCGTGAAGGTGCGCATGTCCACCAAGGCCCTGCCCCACGCAGGCATTGGCGTCAAGAGCTACTCCTGGGCCACTTCGCCGCTGCGCCGCTATGTGGACCTGGTCAACCAGTGGCAGATCATTGCCTGCGCGCGCCATGGTGCTACCGCCGCACTGGCCGCTCCCTTCAAGCCCAAGGATGCCGAGCTGTTCGGCATCATCAGCAGCTTTGACGGAGCGTATAGCGCCTACAACGGCTACCAGCAGAGCATGGAGCGTTTCTGGACGCTCAAGTACGTGGAGCAAAACGGCATCACCGAGCTGGACTGCGCCGTCATCAAGGACAACGGCCCCAACGGCATTCTGGTGCGTGCCGACACGCTGCCGCTGGTCATCAGCATCATCGGTGCGCAGGACCTGCCCCGCGGTGCGCGCGTGCGCGTGAAGCTGGGGGAGATTGACGAAATCACGCTGGATATCCACGGCACCGTGATCGAACGGCTGGACGATCCTGACGATGCCAGCGATGATGCACCCCTTGATGATTCCACCGAGGAAGACGATGTGGCCGCAGGCCCCATCGCGATTGCGGTGGACGTCAATGAAGCCGACAGCACCAGCGCCGATAATCCTGCACCGTGAAGCCCTTTTCCGCGTTCCGCTCCATGTCCACCCTCAGCATTGCGCTGGTGGTGTCCGTTGCCATCCATGCCGCCTTGCTGACCGTGCGCTTTGTCGCGCCCGAGCAGTTCAACCGCGTCTTTCAGGACACGCCGCTGGAGGTGATCCTGGTCAATGCGCACACGCAGGAGCGACCGGAAAAAGCCCAGGCCATTGCCCAGGCCGCACTGGCCGGCGGCGGTGATGCGGCCCAGGGCCGCGCCACCAGCCCCCTGCCCTATTCGGCACTGACGGCCATTGGCGACGATTTTGAAGAACGCCAGAAAAAGCTGGACACACTGCAGGAGCAGCAGACCGTGCTGCTGACCCAGCTGCGCCAGCAGCTGGCGGCCCTGCCTGAATTTGACCCGCGCGAAGTCTCTCGCCAGCAGGACCAGGAACAGCAGGAGCAAAAACGCAAGCAGCTCATCAAGCTGCTGGCCGAGATTGAAAAGCGCATCAACGAAGAAAATGCACGCCCAAAGAAGCGCTACATCAGCCCCGCCACGCGCGAGGAGGTGTATGCCGTCTACTACGACGCACTGCGCCGCAAGGTGGAAGACAAGGGCACGGAAAACTTTCCGGAGCACCAGGGCAAGAAGCTCTACGGCGAGCTGGTCATGGTGCTGACCGTAAACCATGATGGTCATGTGCTGGAAACCGAAATCGTGCAAAGTTCCGGCAATCCACAGCTGGATCAGCGCGCCCAGGCCATTGCCCGGGCAGCCGGTCCTTTCGGTCACTTTGGCCCCGCCATGCGTGCCAAGGCCGACCAGATTGCCGTGGTGTCACGCTTCAAGTTCACCCGCGACCAGACTCTGGAAACCAATGTGCGTTAACGTCTGAGGCCCTCTTCGCCATGCCAACCTTGCTCGATATGTACTGCGTCATGGGCAACCCCGTGGCGCACAGCCGCTCCCCCTGGATCCACGCGCGTTTTGCGCAGCTGACGCAGCAGGCGCTGGACTATCGCCGCCGTCTGGTGCCGCTGCACGGCTTTGCCGAAGACCTGCAGCTGCTCATTGCCGAAGGCGGCAAGGGCTGCAATGTGACCGTACCTTTCAAGCTGGAAGCCGCACAGGCTGCGCACACGCAAAGCCCGCGCGTGGCACTGGCGGGTGCTGCCAATACCCTGGTCATTGGCGCAGATGGCCAGATTCATGCCGACAACACCGATGGTCTGGGTCTGGTGGCTGACATCACGCGCAATGCCGGCGTAGCCATCACCGGCAAGGATGTCCTGTTGATTGGCGCAGGCGGCGCTGCCGCTGGCGTGCTGGGCCCCCTGCTGGAGCAGCAGCCACGCAGCATCACCATCTGCAACCGCACCTTTGCCAAGGCACAGGCGCTGGTGGAACAGCATGCTTCACTGGCAGCCCAACAAAAAGTAGAGCTGCTGGCGCAGGAACTGCAAGCCCTGGAAGGCGATTTTGACATCATCATCAACGCCACAGCAGCCAGCCTGCAGGGCGCAGGCATTCCGGTAACGGCACGCGTGCTGCGTCCTGGCTGCCTGGCCTACGACATGATGTATGGCGCAGCCGCAGCCCCCTTCCTTGCCTGGGCACAAGCCCATGGCGCGACGGGCCGTGACGGTCTGGGCATGCTGGTGGAGCAGGCTGCCGAATCCTTTGCCCTGTGGCGCGGCGTGCGTCCACCGTCTCAACAAGTACTGGAAGAACTGCGCGAAGTGATCGCGCAAGAAACCAAGGCATGAAGGCGCTGACCCGCTGGTTGCTGCTGGTGCTGTGCGCGCTGCTGGCGCTGCAGCTGTTCTTTGTACTGCGCATTGCGCTGGCTGCCTGGTGGGACCCGCAGTCCACCACCTTCCAGCGCTCGGAGGCCTGGCGCATCTGGCACCAGAGCGTGCAGCAGCGCCCGTGGAAGCAGCAGTGGGTCGACTACGAACACATCTCCAGCCACCTCAAACGCGCCGTGCTGACGGCCGAAGACGATGGCTTTGTGGAGCACACCGGCGTGCAGTGGGAAGCCATTGAAAAAGCCTGGGAGCGCAACCAGAAAGCCCTCGCCCAGGCACAGACCAGCGCCAAGCCCGCCAAGATTTACGGGGGATCCACCATCACCCAGCAGCTGGCCAAGAACCTGCTGCTCTCGGGCGAACGCAGCTTTTTGCGCAAGGGACAGGAACTGGTGCTGACCCATCTGCTGGAACTGTTTCTGAGCAAGCAGCGCATTCTGGAGATTTACCTGAACAACGTGGAGTGGGGCCAGGGCATTTTCGGCGCCGAGGCCGCCGCCCAGCACTACTTCCGCAAGAGCGCGGACCAGCTCTCGCCCCATGAAGCGGCACGCCTGGCCGTGATGCTGCCCCGCCCCCGCTACTACGAGCAGCACCCGAGCTCACGCTATCTGCAGTCACGCAGCAATGCCATCCAGCGCCGCATGGGGGCCACGCCATTGCCATAAGCGGCACATGCGTATGATGGGCTGCGCGGCCCTGACTTTCAGATTACAAGCAAAATCTGCCTTCAGGGCTTACCAGATAAGCGCTAGCAGCTATCAAAACTATTTCACATGCGAATTCTTGGCATTGACCCCGGCCTGCAAACCACCGGCTTTGGCGTGATTGAACGCGAAGGTCAGCAGCTGCGCTACGTGGCCAGCGGCACCATCCGCACCACGCGTACCGAAGGGGTAGAGCTGGGTAATCTGCCGGCACGCCTGAAGATCCTCTACGAAGGCATCAGCGAGGTCATTGCGCGCTATGAGCCCGAAGTGGCCGCCATTGAAATCGTGTTCGTGAATGTGAACCCACAGTCCACCCTGCTGCTGGGGCAGGCCCGTGGCGCTGCCCTCACCGCGCTGGTCACCAACGACCTGCCGGTGGCCGAATACACAGCGCTGCAGATGAAAAAAGCCATCACCGGCCATGGTCGTGCAGCCAAGTCGCAGATTCAGGAAATGGTCAAACGCATGCTGAATCTGCCCGGCCTTCCCGGCACCGACGCGGCTGACGCACTGGGGCTGGCCATCACCCACGCCCATGCAGGCGCCATCATGAACAAGCTGGCGCAGGAATCGCAGCTGCACCGCAAGCAGCACGCCATGCTCAAGGCTGGGCGCGTTTACTAGGGCCTGCCACCTGGCCACAAAAAAGCCCGGCATCTGCCGGGCTCTTGGAATGGTGTGCGGTGCGGGCTGTGCTTACCAGGCCAGTACCGTCTGCGCAAAACCGGCGGGCGCCTTGCGCTCGCTGTCAAAGGTCACGATTTCCCAGTTGGCTTCGTCGGCCATGACGGCACGGATGAGCTGGTTGTTCAGGCCGTGGCCCGAGCGGAATGCGCTGTAGGCACCCAGAATGGGGTGACCGATGACGTACAGGTCACCAATAGCATCCAGGATCTTGTGCTTGACGAACTCATCGTCATAGCGCAGGCCATCGCTGTTGAGCACCTTGTAGTCATCCATGACGATGGCGTTGTCCAGGCCACCGCCGAGTGCCAGGCCATTGGTGCGCAGCATTTCCACATCTTTGGTGAAGCCAAAGGTGCGGGCACGTGCGATGTCGCGCATGTAGTTGCCCTCACCCATGTCGAACTCAAACGACTGCCCGGTCGAATCCACAGCAGGGTGCGAGAAGTCGATATCAAACTTGAGCTTGAAGCCGTGGTAGGGCTCAAAACGTGCCCATTTGAGCTGCTTGCCCTCGCCTTCACGCACTTCCACGGGGCGCTTGATGCGGATGAACTTCTTGGGGGCCTTCTGCAGCTCAATGCCTGCGCTTTGCAGCAGGAACACAAAGGACGAAGAGGAGCCATCCAGAATGGGCACTTCTTCGGCCGTGATGTCGATGTACAGATTGTCGATACCCAGACCACACAGGGCCGACATCAGGTGCTCAATGGTGTGCACCTTGGCATTGCCCACGCCGATGGTGGAGGCCATGCGTGTATCCACAATGGCCTGGGCCGTGATGGGCATGTCTACAGGCTCTGGCAAGTCCACACGACGGAACACAATGCCCGTATCAGGCTGAGCGGGGCGCAGCGTCATTTCGACCCGCTGGCCGCTGTGCAGCCCCATGCCGACGGCACGGGTGATGGTTTTGATGGTACGTTGCTGGAGCATGGAGTGATTTTACCGGCGGCCTGCTGTTTTCGAGGGATGCAAGGGTTTGGATATATCTATAACGGCGATTGGGCCAGCACGTTGACCTGAGCACTGCTGCATCCCCTATGCACATAAAAAAACCGAGTCATGACGACTCGGTTCTTGTGGTCCAGGCGAGATGCGGATCAGTCAGCTTGCTTGCGCAGGAATGCAGGAATTTCCAGATCATCCATGCCACCCGAAGCCAGTGCGTCCACACGTGCTGCAGCCTGTGTACGGTTGGTACGCCAGACGCTGGGCACGCTGACATCGCCATAGCCACCACCCACGGTGGTGCTTGCCGCGCCGACTGTGGTTGCGGCACCCATGGTTGCGCCGCCCATGGCAGCAACAGGTGCACCGCCGTAGGCAAAATCACCGTCAGTACCGGTACGCAAACCACCTTGGACCACAGACATGGTCTGGCGACGTGCTGCAGGGCGCGACAGGCCGGTTGCCACCACGGTCACGCGGATGTCCTCACCCAGCGAGTCATCGTAGGCAGCGCCATAGATCACATGTGCTTCAGGCGAAGCGTAGGCGTTGATGGTGGACATGGCCAGGCGCGATTCCGCCAGCTTCAGGCTGCCACGCGCGGCAGTCACCAGCACCAGCACGCCCTTGGCGCCGGACAGATCGATGCCTTCCAGCAGCGGGCAGGCCACGGCCTGCTCAGCCGCCAGACGCGCACGGTCAGGACCGGAAGCACGGGCTGTACCCATCATGGCCTTGCCAGGCTCACCCATCACGGTGCGCACGTCTTCAAAGTCGACGTTCACATGGCCGTATTCATTGATGATTTCGGCAATACCGCCCACGGCGTTCTTGAGCACGTCGTTGGCGTGTGCGAAGGCTTCTTCCTGGGTGATGTCGTCGCCCAGCACTTCCAGCAGCTTCTCGTTGAGCACAACTATCAGCGAGTCCACATTGGCTTCCAGCTCCGTCAGACCGCTGTCGGCATTGGACATGCGGCGGCCACCTTCCCATTCAAAAGGCTTGGTCACCACACCCACGGTCAGGATGCCCATGTCCTTAGCTACGCGAGCGATCACAGGTGCAGCGCCAGTCCCCGTACCACCGCCCATGCCGGCAGTGATGAACAGCATGTGTGCACCTTCGATGGCTGCGCGGATATCGTCCACTGCGGCTTCCGCAGCTTCGCGGCCCTTGTCGGGCTTGCTGCCAGCACCCAGACCACTTTGTCCCAGCTGAATCGTGCGATGTGCGTTGCTGCGAATCAGTGCTTGCGCATCGGTGTTTGCGCTGATGAACTCAACGCCCTGCACATTGCTGGCAATCATGTGCTCGACAGCGTTACCGCCGCCGCCGCCGACACCGATCACCTTGATCTGTGTGCCCTGATTGAATGTTTCGGCTTCGATCATGTCGATGGTCATGTTGGTGCTCCTGGAAATTTTTGAAATGGACTCGCTATAGCTAAATGGTGGGTTTCTCTCTGACTTCGGTATCGGAAATCTGTGGG
>JAEZZU010000149.1 GCA_023418355.1 Pseudomonadota bacterium
AGTCCCGCGTTTCCGTAAACGGCACGTTCTCTGCCCAGATGGCACCGTCGAGCACCGGACCGTTGCGCCAGTTACGGGGGCGGCCGGGGCCTGCGTTGTAGCCCGCTGCGGCCAGCAGCATGGAGCCGTCAAAGTCATCCAGCGCCAGCTTCAGGTAGGACGTGCCGATGGTGATGTTCACATCCCGGTCATTGATCATGTAGGGCTGGAAGTCCGTCATGCCGATCTTCTTGGCCGTCCACTTGGCGGTGGCCGGCATGACCTGCATCAGACCCGAAGCACCCACGTGCGAGCGGGCATCCATGATGAAGCGGCTTTCCTGGCGGATCAGCCCGTACACATAGGCAGGATCCAGACCAATGCTCTTGGCCTGAGCAATCACTGCATCGTGGAAGGGCATGGGGAAGCGCTGGTTCCAGTCGACCACCTCACGGGTGCGCTCGCTGGTGTTGATGCAGCGGTCCCACACCTGCTTCTGGCAGGCCAGATCGGCAGCGGCCAGCAATTCGCGGTCCTGCATACCGCCGGGCGTGTGCAGGGCAATGGTGTAGTTCCACTCGCGCACACCTTCGCTGCGCAGGCCCATGTTGATGGCGTACAGCGCACGCTGCAGGCCGGGGTTCTGTGCCGCAGCAGCCTTTTCGGCAGAACTCAGTGGCTCGGGGGCTGGGGGCATCTGCACGACCTGGCCCAGATCTTCCAGCGCCAGCTTTTCGTAGAAGCCCTTCACACCGGCAATGCTTTGCAGCAGCTGGTGGGCCTGCGCCTGGTCGGTCTCGCTGGCACGGCGGTCCTGCTGCAGGGCACGCGCCTTCCAGTACACCCAGGTGCTGTCAGCCTGCAGTGAAGCTGGCATGGCATCAATGGTCTTGCGCACTGCATGCCAGTTGCCGGCACGCAGATGGGCACGCGCCATCCACTCCTGGGCATCTTCGGGCATGCGCTCTGGCTTGCTGACCTTGGCAAAGTAGCCTACGGCCTCATCCGAGAGGCGGCGCGCGCTGACCTTGCCGATCACGCCCCAGACCCAGTCGCGCTCTTCCGCGCTCAGCTGGCTGGCCCAGGTGTCGTCCATCAGGGTGGCAGCCTGGGCGGGGTTCTGGTTGGCCACGCGCAGCAGGGCCAGCACCGCCAGCTCACGGCGTGTATTGCCGCGCACTTTGCTGGTGCCAGCCAGGTATTTGATGGGGGATGCAAAGACTTCTGCCACATGCTGCACGGAGTCCGGTGCCACGATGGCTACCGCACGGCGCACGGCGGTCTGGCGGTTGGCCTCGGCTGCGATGCGGGCGCGCTTCCAGACGGCGTGGTCCTTGAGCTGCTTGGCAGCATACAGCTCGCTGGCGGCATAGGTGCAGCCATCGTCGCCGTCGCGCTGGCCGTACCACAGGCGCAGCACTTCCTCGGCCGTCTGCTGGGGTTCACCACCTTCAATGGTCTGCACAGCCAGTTCGTAGCAGCGCACTTCCTTGTCATCACGCATGCGGTAATCGGCCAGCATGCGCTGGAAGCTGCTCCACTCCCGGCGCTGCCCCAAGAGCAGCAGCCAGTCGTTGCGCAGGCGGTCTTCCTGGTAGGTACCACGCCAGCGCTGCAGAAAGGCATCCACCTCTGACTGCGTGGCATCAGGCAGGCGTGCCTTCAGCTCCCAGTAGGCCGCCCAGGGCTCCAGCGGGTGGCCTGCCGCCTGCGGCAGCAGTGCGGTCAGCCGGGATTTGTCGCCCTTGCGTGCAGCTTCCTGCATCTGCAAAAGCACCTTATCTCCGGGTGCCGTCTGGGCACTCGCCGATGAAACCACGCCGCCAAAAATCGCAGCGGCGCAAAGCGATGTCAGAATCTTGTGCAATTGCATACCGGGAATTATGTGATGGACAAAGCAGCCTTACGACGCACATTGGTGCAACAACGCCTGAATATGGCTGACCGCCTACAGCGCGCCGACGACTTGCAGCGTGTGATGCGCATCTGGCTGGTGGACCGGCCCGACACCATCATCGGTGCCTACTGGCCCATCAAGGGCGAATTCGACCCACTGCCCGTGCCGCACCGCTGGAAGGAAGACGGCGAACTGCTTGACAAACCGCTGCGCCGCCGCATTGGCCTGCCCGTGATCGACAAAGTCACCAAAACCATGCGTTTTCATGCATGGTACCCCGGTTGCCCCATGGAAGAGGATGCCTACGGTATTCCCAAGCCCAAGGATACGGAAGTACTCACTCCCACCCTGCTCTTTGTGCCTTGCGTGGGCTATGGCCCCGGTGGCTACCGCCTGGGCTATGGCGGCGGTTTTTACGACCGCACGCTGGCAGGACTCACACCCCGCCCCTGTACGGTTGGACTGGGTTTTGCCCCGGGTTTTATTGAAGATTTCACGCCCGAGGCCCACGACCTGCCGCTGGACACCATCCTCAACGACAATGGCGTGGTCTGGCCTGTGTAAGGCCTTTTATCCGCGTTAGATTGAGACTGGCATGCCTGCTCGCAAAAAGAAATCTGTTCCCCAGCGCCTGATTCGCCGCCGCCCCCCACTGACCATCATGCGCGAGCCCCTGACCCGCGAAGAGGTCGACCGCCTGCATGCCCATATGCGCAAGCATGGCCCCGCCAGCCTGACCATGCGCCAGCACAATGCGATCTGGGATTTTTTGTTTGACACACCGGAGAGCCAGGCCTGGCTGAGCGACATGGCCGAGCAGATCCGCTCCGGCCAACGCGGCATGCAGCCCAGCAAGTCAGCAAAAAAGTGAGCTTTTAGCGCTCAAAAACAAAGAGTTTCAGATAGTTTTCTATCTGAAACCCTTTTCATTCAAGCGCTAGCCGCTATTTTTTATGCAGCTTGCGTGGCCTTCCAGCGCTGCCAGCCCTTGGCGCGCAAGTCACAGGCCGGGCAGCTGCCGCAGCCATAGCCCCAGTCATGCAGCACGTCGCGCGTGCCCTGGTAGCAGGTGTGGGTGTCCTTGACGATCAGCTGCACGAGCTGGTCACCACCCAGCGCATGGGCCATCTGCCAGGTCTGGGCCTTGTCGATCCACATCAGCGGCGTCTCAATGCGCAGGCGGCGCTCCAGCCCCAGGTTCAGCGCCAGCTGCATGGCCTTCATGGTGTCGTCACGGCAGTCGGGATAGCCTGAAAAATCCGTTTCACACACGCCGGTCACAATCACCTGAATGCCACGGCGATACGCCAGCGCGCCCGCCACCGTGAGGAACAGCAGATTGCGCCCGGGCACAAAGGTGTTGGGCAGACCGTCCGCCTGCAGAGCAAAAGCCACATCGTCGGTGAGCGAGGAGCCGCCAATTTCCTGCAGCACGTCCAGCGAAAGCACATGGTCTTCGCCCAGACGGCTGGCCCACTGCGGGAAACCTGCACGGATTTTTTCACGCACATCCAGACGCACATCCATCTCGATGCTATGGCGCTGTCCGTAGTGAAAGCCCAGGGTCTCCACGCGCTCGTATTTGGACAGCGCATGGGCCAGACAAGTGGTGGAGTCCTGTCCACCCGAAAACATCACAAGAGCCGAGGTATGCATGGCGCGAAATTACAGCACATGCCCCCGGCCCGGCTGCTGCGGAGACTACGCAGCGCGTAGCTGCCGCTACTTGAACTGCTTGCGCAGGAAAGGCTTGTGACGGCCTATGTGCTCCAGCTGCGCAGGCTGGAGCGATCCGCCCAGGTCTTCGTCTTCGACATTGAGCACGCTGTTGGCGTAATCCAGCGCGCGCTGCACGACCTCGTCTTCGCTCACGCCCTGCTTGGCCGCCAGATCCATGGCCACGCGGCGCATGGCACGCTGGCCCAGCATCCACATGGCGGCATAGGCATCCCAGGCGGCCGCGTTCTGCTTGAGCTTGTCATGCTCGGCCAGAATGTCCTTGAGCGGTTTGGCCAGAATCTCCTGCAGTGCTTCCATCTGGGCCTGCATGGCTTCAAACTGCGCTTCACGCTCCAGCGCGGCGGCGGCTTTTTCGGCCTGTGCAGCGGGGTCTTCCGGCACCGGAACGCTGCCATCGGGATTGAGCTGGGCAATGGTGAGATCTGACAATATGGACATCTAACACTCTCCAACAATAGCAAGAAGAAGGCAGCGACTCTACCAATAAAGCCCATGTCTTCTGAGCAGCCGGGAAACGCAGTGCGCTGCGCCCGCCTACACTTCACGGCATGAAGATTTACCAGGTCGGCGGCGCCGTGCGCGACCGCCTGTTGCAACGTCCTTTTCATGACACGGACTGGGTGGTCGTTGGCGCGACACCCGAAGCCATGACCGCGCGCGGCTTTACGCCCGTGGGCAAAGACTTCCCCGTCTTTCTCCACCCCCAGACCCATGAGGAATACGCGCTGGCCCGCACCGAGCGCAAGAGCGGTGTGGGCTACCGTGGCTTTGTGGTGCACACCTCGCCCGATGTCACACTCGAAGAAGACCTGGCCCGGCGCGACCTCACTATCAACGCCATAGCTGCTCCCGCAGACTGGACGGGCACTGGCTCCGTTTTTGACCCTTACAACGGCCAGGCCGATTTGCAGGCCAAAGTACTGCGCCATGTGACCGAAGCTTTTCGCGAAGACCCGGTGCGCATCCTGCGCGTGGC
>JAEZZU010000157.1 GCA_023418355.1 Pseudomonadota bacterium
AAGGCTCAGTGAGAGGTTGCTCCCCAAACAGCGACGGGGGCGAACATGCCCCCGTGTGGTCAAAAAAGTGCCGTCACGCTATCCCATCAAACAGGTCAGAAAACCTTAAGTGAACGGCATTACCGCATGTGCGGGCTTTGTTCATGGGGAGTTGCAATCAGTGCTTCAGGTCTTCATGCGCTGAATCAGACGCTGGCTGCTGGCATCCATGCCGAGCAGCTCGACCGTGCAGCCATGCTGCTGCAGGCGGTCCACCACCTTGTCCAGCGCGCCAATGGCGGTGATGTCCCAGAAGTGTGCCCCGCTCACATCAATGCGCACGGGGTGGCCTGCTACGGCCAGCACATCAAACTGCTCGACCAGCGCATCGGCAGACGCAAAAAACACCTGCCCGCTCACATACCAGGTGCGCACGCCCGTGGCGGTATCGTCTTCATGGCGCACCTGCAGCATGCCCGCCACCTTGAAGGTGAAGAACACGCCGGACAGCAGCACACCGGCAATCACGCCGGCGGCCAGATTGTGGGTAAAGACGGTGATGACCACGGTCGCCAGCATCACGGCCGTGGAAAGGCGCGGGTAGCGCACCAGATTGCCCACGGACTTCCAGTCAAAAGTGGAGGCTGACACCATCACCATGATGGCCACCAGCGCCATCACCGGCACCTGCGACACCCAGGGCTTGAGCAGCACCATCAGCACCAGCAGAAACACACCGGCAAACAGCGTGGACAGGCGACCGCGACCGCCATAGCGCACATTACCCACGGCCTGGCCAATCATGCCGCAGCCCGCAATGCCACCAAACACGCTGGAGGCCATATTCGCCAGGCCCAGCCCGGTGCACTCGCGGTTTTTGTTGCTGGGGGTGTTGGTCATTTCATCGACCACGGCGGCCGTGAGCACCGACTCCAGCAGGCCCACCATGGCGATCGCCAGCGCGGGCAGCATGATGATGCGCAGCGTATCCAGCGTGGCAGGCACCTCGGGCAGGCCAAACACGGGCAGCGCCTCCGGCAGCTTGCCCAGATCGGCCACCGTGGCCACTGGCAGGCCCAGCATGGAGGCCAGCACCGTCAGCAGCACCACGCAGATCAGCGGCGATGGAATGACCAGCAGCGCCTTGAGCTGCAGACGCTGCCCCAGCCAAGGCAGACCGTAGATGATGAGCAGCCCGGCTGCCAGCATGGCCCAGGTGGCCGTATTGGCGTTGTGCAGGTGCGGCAGCTGCGCCATGAAGATCATGATGGCCAGCGCGTTCACAAAGCCCGTACGCACGGAGCTGGAGACAAAGCGCATCAGCATGCCCATCTTGCACAGGCCAAACACGATCTGCATGGCACCGGCCACCAGACCGGCCGCAAACAGGTACTGAATGCCGTGCGAAGCCACCAGCGGCGCAGCCACCAGCGCCACCGAACCGGCAGCCGCCGACACCATGGCCGGACGCCCGCCAAAAAAGGCAATCACGATGCTGATCACGAAGGAGGCGAACAGGCCGACCGATGGGTCCACCCCCGCCACAAACGAGAAGGCGATGACCTCTGGAATCAGCGCGAAGGTCGCCACAGCACCGGCCAGCAATTCACGCGGGATGCTGGGCGCCCATTCCGCGCGCAGGCGGGTTAACAACGGCAAGGACATACAGATCAAAAAGCAGAACGTGCAGGAGCGTGATGGTAGGGCTTGGCAAAAGCACTGCAGCCTCAATAAAAAGAGCAGCTTGCGCCGATAAAACAAGGATTTCAGATACAAAGTTATCTGAAATCCATATATATCAAGCGCAAGCCGCTCCAATTTTTAGAGTGCCGTGGTGGCACTCAGCCATGGCTGTTCAGATCAAGCGCCGCAGCACTTCTTGAACTTCTTGCCGCTGCCGCAGGTGCAGGGGTCGTTACGGCCGGGCAGATCACCCTTGACGATGGTCTCCACGCGGGGACCCATGCTGCGCCACAGCTGGCGCAGGTCGTACACGGCCCAGATGGCTTCGCCAAAGGCGTCCAGACGGTCCTGGCTGGTCGATGCAGGGCCGGCCTCGTCATACAGATTCAGCTCGGGTTCGCCATCGTCGTCTTCGGTCAGGTTGACGATGAATTCCATGGCCGCATCCAGCATCTGTGCAGCTTCCTTGTCACGGGGAGCGGCCCACTCTTCGGCCCAGTTTTCCACCACGAACATGAAGCCCAGTGCCCAGACCTGTGCCAGCGAAGGCACTTCTTCGTCCGCCAGCTCGGCACGCTCTGCCTCGGGCAGCATCAGCAGTGCGCCGCGGGTGTCCATGATTTCAGGCTGGAAGGCAGCTTCGTCCTGCAGCGACTTGATGGGTGCATCGAGCTGTTCGCGGATTTCTGCCAGACGCAGCTGGGCCAGTTCCAGGAAGCGGGCCTGCTGTGCTTCGTCCTTGAAGACGTCCAGCTTGGGTAGGGGCTGGCCTTCGGCCACTTCCAGGGTCTCGCCATCGCCCAGCAGCATGGGCAGCCATTCAGCGACGGGAATGTCACGGCGTGTGCAGACCACAGCGGCCAGGAAACCATCGCAGAACTCCCACTGTGGAATCTCTTCTTCGCGGGTGCGCAGGTCCTCGAGCATGGTGTCCAGCTCTTCGAGCATGTCGGTGCTCAGCGCGGTGTGGGCTTCCACAGTTTGGTTTTCGGTGTTTTCCATGGTGTACTCAAAACAGTTAGCGGGCGTGAAGCCCATGTACGAATTCGGCGGTCTCCTGCATGACGCAAACGCCGACATTCGCACAATCAGTGCAAAAGGGCGGGGCATGCATGCGTGTGGCATGCGCGGCCGATGTCGGGCAGTGTAGTCCGTGCGCCAAGTCCGTGCCCGTTACCCAGGAGTTGTCTGCATGTCCACTGGTTCTTCCTCTCGCGTAAGGCTTTTTCCCATCCGCTACACCGTCTGGGCGCTGTGCATGCTGACCAGCGTGCTGGGGCTGGCTGCAGCCGTGGCCTGGGGCCACTGGTGGTGGCTGCTGCCCGCCGTGGCCATCGTGCTCAGCGTGCTGGGCTGGGCGGATGTGCAGCAGACGCGCCATGCCATCTTGCGCAACTACCCCGTCATCGGCCACATGCGCTTCTGGCTGGAGTACATCCGCCCCGAGATGCGCCAGTACTTCATCGAGGGCGACCACGAAGCCCTGCCCTTTTCCCGCGCCCAGCGCTCTCTGGTCTATCAGCGCGCCAAGGGGGAGCCGGACAGCCGCCCGTTTGGCACCTTGCTGGACGTGTCCGCCACCGGCTATGAATGGGTGAACCACTCGCTCACACCCACCAAACTGGACACCCAGGACTTTCGCGTCTGGATTGGGGGCGAGCCCGGCAAGCCCCTGCCCGGCCAGGAGGCCTGCACCCAGCCCTACCACGCCAGCATCTTCAACATCTCGGCCATGAGCTTTGGCGCACTCTCGGCCAATGCCATCCTGGCGCTGAATCTGGGCGCACGCACCAGCGGTTTTGCACATGACACAGGCGAAGGCTCCATCAGCAAATACCACCGCGAGCACGGTGGCGATCTGATCTGGCAGATTGCTTCGGGCTACTTTGGCTGCCGCAACCCCGACGGCACGTTCAGCGAAGAACGCTTTGTCGAGAACGCACGCGACCCACAGGTCAAGATGATTGAGCTCAAGCTCAGCCAGGGTGCCAAGCCGGGCCACGGCGGCATGCTGCTGGGTGCCAAGGTCACGCCGGAAATCGCCGCCGCACGTGGCATTCCCGTGGGGCAGGACTGCATCAGCCCCAGCACCCACAGCGCGTTTCATACGCCGATGGAGCTGATGCAGTTTCTGGCCAAGCTGCGCCGCATGTCAGGCGGCAAGCCCGTGGGGCTCAAGCTGTGCGTAGGCCACCCCTGGGAATGGTTTGCCATGGTCAAGGCCATGATGGAAACCGATATCACGCCCGACTTCATCGTGGTGGACGGTGCCGAAGGAGGCACAGGCGCTGCCCCCGTGGAATTTACCGACCATGTGGGCGTGCCACTGCAGGAAGGCCTGCTGCTGGTACACAACACGCTGATTGGCGTGAACCTGCGCCACCGCATCAAGCTGGGGGCCGCCGCCAAGGTGATTACGGCGTTTGACATTGCCCGCATGATGGCGCTGGGGGCTGACTGGTGCAACGCAGGGCGCGGCTTCATGCTGGCCCTGGGCTGCATCCAGGCCCAGACCTGCCACACCGGCCACTGCCCCACGGGCGTGACCACGCAGGACCCGCTGCGCCAGAAAGCGCTGGTCGTGCCCGACAAGGCCACGCGCGTGGCCAACTTTCACCGCAACACCATGCACGCACTCAAGGAACTGGTGCAGGCAGCCGGGCTGCACCACCCCAATGAAATCACGGCCCACCACATCGTGCGCCGCACCAGCGATGCCCATGTGCACCAGCTCGCCAACACCATCTTGCGCGTGCAGCCCGGCGCGCTGCTGGGGCCGCTGGACGAGCAGCACAATGTATTCAAAAACTACTGGCCGCGCGCCAGCGCGCAGAGCTTTCAGATTGCGCCTCCACCGCTGAGCCCCTCCGCCGCGGCGCCCAGAGAACAAGGCACAATCACTGGCTAAACCCTGGAGCGCACGCCTGCTTGGTGTTCGTGCTCCTCCTGCCCTGTTTGCTCTGCCCGACCGTACCTGTGCCCGCTACCCACTCTTCCATGGATTACCTCGCTTTTCTTCAAGCCCATGTGCGCAGCCAGCCGCACAGCGTCATGCGCTATGACGAGGGGCAGGAAAGCCTGTGGGTCAAGCGTGCAGGCGCGCTCAACCCGCAGTGGCGCTACCGCGTGCTCGGTGCCATGGCCCGCGCCTTCAAGATGCAGGTGCTCAGCCCCGTGCCCAACCCCGGCGGCAAAGTCGCCGTAGCCACCGAGGTGCGCCGCCTGCAGGACTTTGCAGCTCGCGGTCTGCGGGCGCCGCAGGTGCTGGCGAGCACGGAAGATGGCTTTCTCATGCGCCATCTGGGCCAGCCCGGCGAAGCCACGCCCAGCCTGGGCAATGAAATGGAAGCCGCCGTCGAACGAGGCCCCAGCGCCGTGCTGGCGCTGTGGAAGCAGGGCCTGCAGGCCATCAGCAAGGTGCACAAGGTCGGCACCACACTGAGCCAGGCCTTCGCGCGCAATCTGGTGCGCTGCCCCGACGGGGTGATTGGCTATATCGACTTTGAGGACGACCCCGCCGCCCACCTGCCCCTGCCCGTGTGCCAGGCGCGCGATGCGCTGTGCTACGCTCACTCCACGGCCTGGATACTGGCCAAGGCCGATGCACTGGCCGAGGGCCGCAAGCACTGGAAGGCCTGGGTACAGACCCTCTCGCCCGAAACCCGTGAGGTGCTGCTCTACTCCATCGCCCGCATGGCATGGGCCTCACGCCTGCCCATGGACCGCAAGCTGGGGCGCGACGGCCAGCGCATTCGCATGGCGTTTGAGCTAGTGCGTGCAGACCCATAAAGCCCGCAAAAAATATAGCTGCCAGCGCTTGCTGCATCTGCGATAGAGGCCAAAAAACACCTCAGACAGCTATACCCTGTCAGTTTCTATGTCTTTCATGCTGCCCGCAGCACGGCTTTGTCTACCCGGCTAAGATTGCGCCCATCAGTTCAGTTGCTGCAGCGCAGCGAAAGAACTTCAGAATTACCGCGAGGTGGAGCAGTCTGGTAGCTCGTTGGGCTCATAACCCAAAGGTCGTTGGTTCAAATCCGGCCCTCGCAACCACATAAAAAAGCCTTGGTGAATACATGTTCGCCAAGGCTTTTTTCTTGTCT
>JAEZZU010000285.1 GCA_023418355.1 Pseudomonadota bacterium
ACAGAGCCACTGCCATGTCGGCCATGCCCATGGGGGCGCCAGGGTGGCCGGAGTTTGCTTGTTGCACTGCGTCCATGGCCAAGGCACGGATTGCGTTGGCCATCATTGGGGTGTTTGCCATGGGGGGATGGTTCCGAATGGAATGTGTCAAATGATGCAAGGGATTTTACCGGTGCGGCACGGCGCAGGTTTCCATGTGATTACATAGCCCCCGCATGGCCTAAAGTGTGGCTTGCAGCGCGTGCGTGAACGCGTTAAGAAATTCTCTGCCATGACCTCTTTGAACCTTTCCGCCATGTTGCTGGCTGCCGGACGCGGTGAACGCATGCGTCCGCTGACCGACGTTACCCCCAAACCCCTGCTGCAGGTGCAGGGCCGCGCCCTGCTGGACTGGCACATGGCGGCACTGCAGCGCGACGGTGTGCGCGATGTGGTGGTCAACACTGCCTGGCTGGGGGTGCAGATTCCCGCGCATCTGGATGCCACCTGGCCTGCACAGGACATGCAGCTGCAGTACTCGCATGAGCAGGAGGATTTTGGCCATGCGCTGGAAACCGCAGGCGGCATTGCACGCGCACTGCCCATGCTGGGTGAAGCTTTCTGGCTGGCAGCCGGTGATGTGTTTGCGCCTGACTTTGTGTTTGATGCGCAGATCGCACAGCGCTTTGCGCAGTCCGATGACCTGGCGCATATCTGGATGGTGCCCAACCCTGAGCACCACCCCAAAGGTGACTTTGGCTGGGTCGAAAGCACGCCGGGCAGCGGCACCGGCCGCGCGGTGAACTTGCCGCCTGCCGATGTGGCGCGCGATGCACGCCCGCGCTTGACCTACAGCACGATTGCGCTGCTCAAGGCAGACTTGTTCCGTGCGCCGTACTGCGCGATTGCCCCGGGCAATCCGCAGGGCGAAGCCGCACCGCTGGTGGTGCTGCTGCGCAAGGCCATGGATGCAGGGCGTTGCGCAGCCAGCCTCTACACCGGCCGCTGGACCGATGTGGGCACGCCCGAGCGCCTGGCCGCATTGAACCAGCGCGCCGCGCAGAACGCTTAAAAACAAGAGCGTCTAGCGCTGATATTTCAAAGCGTTGCAAAACAAAACTATTGCAAGTTATTGAAAATCAAGCGCTAGCTGCTCATATTTTGTAGAACACCGCAGTGCATGCCACTGCGCAGTACGATGCCTGTATGACCTCTGTTTACGCACAACGCCGCGCACGCCTGGCAGCCCAGTTGGGCGAAGGCGGCATCGCCATCATCCCGACCGCCCCTGAGCGTGGCCGCAACCGCGACAACAGCTATCTGTACCGCCACGACAGCTATTTCTACTACCTGACGGGCTTTACCGAACCCAATGCCTGCCTGGTGCTCAAGGCCGATGGCAGCTCCACGCTGTTCTGCCAGCCCAAGGACCTGGAGCGCGAAATCTGGGACGGCTACCGCCTCGGCCCCGAAGCTGCCGTCACCACACTGGGCGTGAACGAGGCCTGCACCATCGACGAGATCGATCAGCGCCTGCCCCGCCTGCTGGAGAACCAGGACAAGGTCTGGTGGCCCTTTGCCACGCACGAAGGTCTGGCGGCCCGCGTGGAAGGCTGGCTGAACCAGGTGCGTGCCCGCACCCGCGCCGGTGCCCTGTGCCCTGCCGCGCAAGGCGATGTGTGCACGCTGCTCGACGAAATGCGCCTGATCAAGGACGCGCATGAGCTGGCCATCATGCGCCGCGCAGGCGTCATCAGCGCCCGTGCCCACATCCGCGCCATGCAGCGCAGCGCACGCATGCTGCGCGCCGGTGAAGACTGCCGCGAATACCACCTCGATGCCGAACTGCTGCACGAATTCCGCCAGGGCGGCGCCGAAGGCGTGGCCTATGACTCCATCGTTGCCGCAGGGCCGAACGCCTGCGTGCTGCACTACCGCGCCGACAAGGCGCCCGTGCGCAGCGGCGACCTGGTGCTGATCGACGCGGGCTGCGAACTCGAAGGCTATGCCAGCGACATCACGCGTACTTTCCCGGCCAACGGCAAGTTCACCGGTCCTCAGCGTGCGTTGTATGACTTGGTGCTCGAAAGCCAGAAGGCTGCCATTGCAGTGACGAAGCCTGGCAAGCGCTTTAACGACCCGCACGAGGCCACCGTGGCCGTGCTGGCACAGGGCATGCTCGATCTGGGCCTGCTGGACAGGAACGTCTATGGCAATGCACAGGACGTGATCGCCCAGCGCGCCTACTTCCAGTTCTACATGCACCGCACCGGCCACTGGCTGGGCATGGATGTGCACGACTGCGGCAGCTATGTGGAGCCCACTGAGATCGACCAGAGCAAGCAGCACACGGATGCGCTCAGTGGCCAGGTTGTCACCACCCGCCCCAGCCGCATCCTGCGCCCCGGCATGGTGACCACCATCGAGCCCGGCATCTACGTGCGCCCCGCACCCGGCGTGCCCGAACACTTCCACCACATTGGCATTCGCATTGAAGACGATGCCGTGGTGACCGAAACCGGCTGCGAGCTGATCACCCGCGACGTCCCCGTGGAAGCCGACGCCATTGAAGCGCTGATGCGCGACTGACCCACCAAGAAGAAAAGAACCTCATGGATTTGCAACGCATGTATATCCGCCGCGCCACGAAGATCGTGGCAACGCTCGGCCCCGCTTCCAGCGATGTGCATCTGCTGGCCCAGATGATTGCTACGGGCGTGAACGTGGTGCGTCTGAACTTCAGCCACGGCAGCGCGCAGGACCATATCGACCGCGCCAATGCCGTGCGTGAAGCTGCTGCCATGGCAGGCCGTGAAGTGGCCATCATGGCCGACCTGCAGGGCCCCAAGATCCGCGTCGGCAAGTTTGCCGAAGGCAAGGTCTGGCTGGAAGCCGGTGCACCCTTTGTGCTGGATGCCTCGCGCACCGAACCCGGTGATCTGCAGGGTGTGGGGCTGGACTACAAGGAGCTGCCGCGCGACGTGAAAAGCGGCGATGTGCTGCTGCTCAACGACGGTCTGATCGTGCTGACCGTGGACCGTGTGCTGGGCGATGCCGTCCACACCACCGTGACCATTGGCGGTGAGCTGTCCAACAACAAGGGCATCAACAAACAGGGCGGCGGTCTGACCGCGCCAGCACTGACGGCCAAGGACATGGAGGACATCAAGACCGCCATGAAGCTGGGCGCCGACTACGTGGCCGTGAGCTTTCCCAAGAACGCGACCGACATGGAAATGGCACGCCAGCTGTGCAATGTGGCCTGTGCCGATACTGGCCACCGCCCCGGGCTGATCGCCAAGATCGAGCGTGCCGAAGCCATTCCGAATCTGGAAGAAATCCTCAAGGCCTCGGACGGCATCATGGTCGCGCGCGGTGATCTGGCCGTGGAAGTGGGCCATGCGGCCGTACCTGCCCTGCAGAAGAAGATGATTCGTCTGGCGCGAGACATGGACAAGGTGGTCATCACCGCTACCCAGATGATGGAGAGCATGATCACCAACCCCGTGCCCACACGTGCCGAGGTCAGCGATGTGGCCAATGCCGTGCTCGACGGCACGGACGCCGTGATGCTCAGCGCCGAAACTGCCGTGGGCAAGTACCCGCTGGAGACCGTGCGCGAGATGGCCAAGATCTGCGCCGCCGCGGAAGCGGCCGAAGACCGCAGCCAGGACGGCCACTTCAACGAGCGCGAATTCACACGCATTGACCAGGCCATCGCGCAGGGCGCGCTGTTCACGGCCCACAAGCTCGGTGCCAAGGCCATTGTGGCCATGACGGAAAGCGGGTCGACTGCGCTGTGGATGAGCCGCCACCGCGTGCACATTCCCATCTACGCCCTCACGCCCAAGGTCGGCACCCAGCGCAAGATGGCGCTGTACCGCAATGTGCGCCCCCTGCTCATGGCCACCAGCACCGAGCGCGACAAGGCACTGGTGCAGGCAGAGAGCCATCTGCGCATGCGCGGCATCGTCAAGCCTGGCGATGTGTACGCCATCACTTGTGGCGAGCCCATGGGTCAGCCCGGCGGCACCAATATGCTGCAGATCTGCCAGGTGCCGTAAGGCCCCGGCCCTGACGGGCAGTTGACGAATCTCCTGTGCGATCGCTACTGCCACAAGGGCCGGTTAAAATCGATAGTTACCATGCGGTTACAGCCGCGCAGAATTATTCTTCGTTCAACCTTACTGGACCACGACCATGCCTCTGATCTCGATGCGCGAAATGCTCGACCATGCCGCTGAAAACGGCTATGGCATCCCCGCCTTTAACGTCAACAACCTGGAACAAGTG